>CAZBZD010000027.1:0-11213 GCA_964496295.1 uncultured Rhodanobacteraceae bacterium
TCAGGGCGATGGTTCGATACCTCACCATGCGCGGGGACTTCGTTCTCGCGATTCGTCAGTTTTCCGAGGTTCCTGCAACAAAGGGGAATGGTGGGGTCGGTTATGCTGGGGCTTTGACCATCGGGACACTCGTGCTCTACCTGGCCTCGCAATCGCCGCGCCGCCGCCAATTGCTGGAGCAGCTTGGCGTCGCTTTCGAAGTGCTCAAGGTGGACGTGCCGGAGGTGCGCCAGCCGGGGGAATCACCCGTCGATTACGTCGAGCGCGTGGCGCGAGACAAGGCCCGCGCGGGGCTGGCCGGGCTGGGTGACGACGCTTCGGCCATGGTGCTGGGTGCCGACACCGAGGTGGTGCTCGATGGCGAGGCGTTCGGCAAGCCGGACGATGCCGATGCCGCGATGGCGATGCTGCAACGCTTGTCGGGCCGCGAGCACGAGGTCGTGTCGGTGGTGTGGCTGGTCACGCACGGGCGCGAGGCATGTGCGCGTTGCGTGTCGCGGGTGCGGATGGCGTCGCCGGGTGCGGACGAGATGGCGGCATATATCGCCACCGGCGAGCCGTTCGGCAAGGCCGGGGGATATGCCATCCAGGGGCGCGCGGCGGCGTTCATTGCGCATCTGGATGGCAGCTACTCGGGGGTGATGGGGCTGCCGCTGCATGAGACGGCGGGGTTGCTTCGCGGTTTTGCGGGGTGAGGCGGGATCGGACCATCGCCAGCAGGGCTGGCTCCTGCAGGGAATAACCCCTATCCCGTGCAGGTCGGGTTGGCTTCATCCACCCGACAGGATGTCGGGTCACGACCCGACCTACCGTTTCGAGCCCCGGCGTGCGCTGGAGTGGCGGGTTTTCCGAGGTGCCGGCAGGAGGGTGTGGGAGCCAGCCCTGCTGGCGATGGCCACGACGCACGGAATACCTTCTTCGGAGCGGATGACAGTATCCACAAGGAAAGGCTATAAATGGGGTTTGTACGGATCAGGGTGTTCTTGATGCCGACGCCGGAGGGTATGGACGGGTGAGCGAGGAAATCCTGATCAACGTGACGCCGCGCGAGACCCGCGTGGCCAGGATCGAAGGCGGCATGCTGCAGGAGGTGCACGTCGAGCGCGCGCGCCGGCGCGGCTATGCCGGCAACGTCTACAAGGGCCGCGTGCGCCGGGTGATGCCGGGCATGCAGGCGGCCTTCGTGGACATCGGCCTGGAGCGAGCGGCGTTCCTGCATGCCTCGGACATCGTGCGCCCGCATGCGGCGCCGGTGGCCGAGAACGGCGACGGCGTGGAGCCGGCACCGGCCCCCGCGCCGATGCCCTCGATCAGCGAGCTGGTGCACGAGGGCCAGGACATCGTGGTGCAGGTCATCCGCGATCCCATCGGCAGCAAGGGCGCGCGCTTGTCGGCCTACCTGTCCATTCCGTCGCGCTACCTGGTGCTGCTGCCGCATGCGCACAACCTGGGCGTGTCGGCGCGCATCGAGGACGAGGCCGAGCGGCAGCGCCTGAAGGACACGCTGTCGAGCCTGATCGGCGAGGACCCGCCGGGCTACATCGTGCGCACCAACGCCGAGGGCCAGTCCGCCGAATCGCTGGCCTTCGACGTGGACTATCTCGGACGCGTGTGGCGCGTGGTGCAGTCCAACATCGCCGCGGCGAAGGTGGGCGGCTGCGTCTACGAGGAGCTGTCGCTGCCGTTGCGCATGCTGCGCGACCAGCTGCACGACGGCGTGGAGCGGGTGCGCGTGGATTCGGACGAGGTCTGCGACAAGGCACGCCGTTTCGTGCACAAGTTCATGGCCGACCTGGACGACCGCATCGAGTACTACGACGACGAAAGCCCCCTGTTCGAACTGTACGGCGTCGAGGACGAGATCAAGCGCGCACTGAACAAGCAGGTGCCGCTGAAATCCGGCGGCTCGCTGGTGATCGACCAGACCGAGGCCATGACCACCATCGACGTCAACACCGGCGGCTACCTGGGCTCGCGCAACCTGGAGGAGACCGTCTACCGCACCAACCTGGAGGCGGCGCAGGCGGCGGCGCGCCAGCTGCGGCTGCGCAACCTGGGCGGCATCATCATCATCGACTTCATCGACATGGTCGACGCCGAGCACAAGCGCCAGGTGCTGCGCACGCTGGAAAAGGGCCTGGTGCGCGACCACGTCAAGACCACGGTGTACCCGATGTCGGCGCTGGGGCTGGTGGAAATGACGCGCAAGCGCACCAGCGAAAGCCTGGAACGCCAGCTGTGCGAACCTTGTCCAACCTGCGGGGGCCGCGGCACGCTGAAGACGGCCGAGACGGTCACCCACGAGATTTTCCGCGAGATCACGCGCTCGGTGCGCCAGTTCGATGCGGAAAAGCTCATGGTCATGGCCAGTCCCGCCGTGGTCGACCGCATCCTGGAGGAGGATTCGGTAGCACTGGCGGAACTGGAGGAATTCATCGGCAAGGACATCAGTCTGCATGCCGAAGAGCAGTACACGCAGGAACAGTTCGATGTGGTGTTGTTGTAAGGGACTCCCCGGACAAGCCGGCGCACGCGGCACGGGTCCGTTGGTCCGCAGGTTGGCGGGGCGGCGGACGCAGCCGATGGATGCGTCGCGTTGAAACCGGGCCGGCACCATCGCCTGCGTCGCTTCCGGTTCGTGGCCGGCGGCCTGCTGGCCGCGCTGGTCATCGCGCTGGCCGTGCTGATGGCCCTGGCGCAGTTGCTGCTGCCGCTGGCCGCGCACTATCCGAAGCGGGTGGCGCACATGCTCGCCGGACAGTTGCAGCAGCCGGTCAGCTTTGCCTCCATGGATGGCCATTGGCAGCCGTCCGGCCCGCTGCTGGTGCTGCACCAGGTGCACATCGGCGGCAGCGCGGAACAGCCCGCGCTGGTGCTGCCGACGGCCCGGGTCAAGCTGGATTTCGGGGCGCTGGTGTGGCCGTCGCGGCACTGGGTCAACCTGCGCCTGAGCGGCCTGAAGCTGCAGTTGCAGCGTGATGCATCCGGTCACTGGCACGTGGCGGGATTCGGTGTCGCGGGTGCAGGGCGGCCGGGCAGGATCGACCTGGCCGACCTGCCGGGCAACTTGTGGCTGGACGACCTGGAGCTCGACATCGACGATGCCGGCAGCGGACGGCATTACCGCGTTCGCGCCGGCCCCGTGCGCGTCAGCAACGGGGGCGACGAACTGCGTTTCGCCGGTCTCGTGCATCGCGGCGATTCTCCCCGGGCCCTGAAGATCGTCGGCAGCGTGCGCGACGGCGGTGTTGCCGGGCGCTTGTACCTGGCCGCCGACGATGCCGACCTGGGCGCGATGTTCGCCGGCGCACGCGCGGGTGATTACGCCATCGATTCGGGCCGGGGCGACCTGGCCCTGTGGCTGGCGTGGGACCGGCGCCGGCTGACCTCGGTCACGGCACGGGCGGACCTGGCCGACCTGGTCCTGCAGGGGCCGGGCGGCGCGGCGAAAGCGTCGACGCTGCAGGGCCTGGTGCAGTACCGGCGCGACGGCGACAGCGCGACGCTGCGGTTCGCTCCGGGGCGGAAGGGAGCCGCGCGCGTCGACATCACCGGCCTGGGCGGGAACATGCGGCTGAGCGCCAGGGCGCATGATTTCGATCCCGGCGGCTGGCTGGCGCTGGCGTCGCTGGCGCCGGGGCTGCCGCCCGCCACGAGCCGGTGGCTGGTCGCGGCCGATCCGCACGTGCGCCTGGCGTCGGCGCGTTTGCGCTGGTCGAAGGCACGCGGCATCGAGTCGGTGGAGGCCCGTTTCGACCATCTCGGCTTTGCCGCGGCGCGGAACCGGCCGGGCCTGGACCACCTGTACGGCGTGCTGCGCGGCGACGCCGAAGCCCTGTCCCTGTCGTTGCCGGAACAGCCGGTGACGCTGGATTATCGTCCCGTGTTCCGCCAGCCGATCCCGTTCTCGGCCCTGGGTGGCGCGGTGGTGCTGTGGCGCACCGGTGCCGGCTGGCACGTCGGCAGCGACGGCATCGATTTCACGGGCAAGGGCATCCGGGGCCGGCTGCGCGGCTCCGTGTTCATGCCCGCCGGGGACAAGGCCCCGGTGCTCGATCTCTACGCCGCGTTGTCCCGGCTCGACATCGCGCAGGCGAAACGCTTCTGGCCGGTGACAGCGATGTCGTCCCGGACCGTCGACTGGCTCGACCGCGGCCTGGTCTCGGGCACGGTCGAGAAGGCTTCCGTGATCCTGCACGGCAGCATGGCCGACTGGCCGTTCACCGGCCACGAAGGCCGTTTCGAGGCCCGCGCGGACATTTCCGGGCTGACGCTGGACTACCAGCCGGGCTGGCCACGGGCCACCGGCCTGTCGCTCGAGGCCAGCTTCGTCGACAACGGCATGCTGGCCGTGGTCGATTCCGGCAAGGTGCAGGGCGTCAAGGTGCAACGCGCCGTGGCCAGCATTCCCGATTTCGGCAGGGCCGAACTGATCCTGTCCGCGCAGGGCAGCGGCAAGGGCGGCGACCTGATGCGGCTCGTCCGCAGCAGCCCCGTCGGCAAGCCGCATGCCGACGTGCTGGATGCCCTGCAGCTGGGCGGGCGGGGCGATTTCGATTTCTCGATGGTGGTGCCGCTGTCGAAGCGGGCCGAGGAGCCCTTCACGCTGGCCGGACGCGTGGAGCTGGAGGACGCCGACCTCGACGCCGCGGACTGGAAGCTGCACCTCGGAGGCCTGGCCGGATTGCTCCGGTTCGACGGCCACGGGCTGGAGGCGCATGGCCTGCGCGCGTCCTTCCATGGCCGGCCGGTCACGCTCGACATGCGGATCGGCCAGGGCGCGGACCACCCCGCGTGGCCGCTCCGGGTGCGGATGCACGGCAACTTCACCATGGCGCAACTGGTCCGCGGCTACGACGAACTGCAGCCCCTGGCCGGCATGGCCAGCGGCAGCGCGCCGTTCGAGATCGGTTTCCACATCGACAAGGACGCGGCCAACGCCGTCCACGCCACCCGGGTCCTGAGCGTGGCTTCCGGCCTGCAGGGCATGGCGCTGGACCTGCCGGCGCCGCTGGACAAGCCGGCCCGGACCGTGCTGCCGCTCGACGTGCAGCTCGGGTTCCCGGTGGCCGGCGGCAACCTGGACGTCACGCTCGGCAACCTCCTGCACGCGCGTGCGCGCCTGCCGGCCGGGACGCAACCGGCCGCGGTCGACGTGATGCTGGGCGGCCCGGCGCCGGCGGGCCGCCCGCCGAGCGGCATCCGCATCCGCGGCCGGGCCGCGCGCGTGGATGTTTCCGGCTGGGTGCGGCGCGCCCTGGCCTCCGGTTCCGGCACGCAATCGGAGGTGCCGCCGGTGGACGTGGATGTCGCGACGGACAATGCCATGATTTTCGGTCATGATTTCAATGCATTGCGCGTCGAACTTCATCCTGCAAAGAATCAGCTGGAGCTGTCGGTGGACGGCCCCGAAATCAAGGGCAGCACGACCGTGCCCCTGCACGACATGGACAAGCGCGGCATCGTCGCCCGCTTCGAGCGCCTGTACTGGCCCAGCCCGGAAGACAACACGACCGCGGCCGCCACGCCGGCCCCGGCGGTCCCGGCCACGCGCATCACGCCGCAGCAGGCCACCGACGTGGGCGTGGCACCGTCCAGCCTGCCGCCGCTGCATGTCTGGGTCGGTGACCTGCGCTTCGGCGCCGCGCGGCTTGGCCAGGCGCGCCTGGAAAGCTGGCCCACGGCGCAGGGCATGCACATCGACATGCTGCGCACCCGGTCGGAGTCCGTGCACATGGCCGCCAGCGGCGACTGGAACGGCACCGCCACCGACAGCAGCACGCACATGAGCTTCACCTTCACCGCCGAGAACCTCGGCAAGATGCTGGATGCCTTCGGCTTCGAGGGCCTGATCAGCGGCGGCGAAACCCGCGCCCACATGGATGCCACCTGGCCCGGCGCCCCGTCCTCGTTCGAACTGGCCAACGTGGAGGGCACCCTGGAAGTCAACATCGGCCGGGGCCGCATTCCCGAGGTCAAGCCGGGCATGGGGCGCCTGTTCGGCCTGATGTCCATTGCCGAACTGCCGCGGCGCTTGAGCCTGGATTTCGGCGACGTGTTCGGCAAGGGCTTCGGTTTCGATTCGATCAAGGGCAGTTTCCGCTTCCACGACGGCAATGCCTGGACCCGTGACCTGCGCGTCGAGGGCTCGTCGGCGGACATCTCCGTGAGCGGTCGCGTGGGCTTCCGCAAACACGATTACGACCAGTACGTGCTGGCGATCCCGCACATCGGCAACAGCCTGCCGATCGTCGGTGCGGTGGTCGCCGGCCCGGTCGGCGCCGCGGCCGGCCTGGCTGTGCAGGGACTGCTCGGCAAGGGGCTCAACAAGGCCGCCAGCGCGCGCTACCACATCACCGGGTCGTGGGACCAACCCGAGATCGAGCTGGTGGAGAAGCACGTGCCCAAGCCAAAACCGTCCGCACCGGCACCCGCCGCCAGCACGGCGAAACCGACGCCCGCCACATCCGGCCAATAAACACGTTTGCGCAGGGCGGGCACGGCCCGCCGTGGAAGTCCCGGTTCCACGCAAGTTTGTTTGGCAGGCCGTGCCCGCCCTGCGCATCGGGTGAGTGCAGGGTTTAAGCTTGCCCGTTTGGCCCCCATGTCTGGGGGCAGTTTCCCGAGGTGCACCGCATGGATTCATCGCTTGCCATTGCCGAAAACCGCCTGCTGGCGCCGGGTGGCCTGGGCGTGTCCGACCTGGAGCGCGTGTTCGCGCAATTGACCGGGCCGTCGATCGACGCCGCCGACCTGTATTTCCAGCATTCGCGCAGCGAGTCGTGGGTGCTCGAGGACGGCATCGTCAAGAACGGCAGCCACGCCATCGAGCAGGGCGTGGGCGTGCGCGCGATGGCGGGCGAGAAGACCGGCTTCGCCTATTCCGACGACATCGTGCTGCCGCAGTTGCTGGACGCGGCCGGCGCCGCGCGCGCCATCGCGCGCGACGGCAACGGCGCGGGCAGGCCGCTGGCGCTGGCGAACGCGCGCGCGCTGTACCCGGCCATCGACCCGGTGGAAAGCCTGTCCAGCGAGGACAAGATCGCCGTGCTGCGCGAGGTGGATGCGTTCGCGCGCGCCTGCGATCCGCGCATCAGGCAGGTGGTGGTGAGCCTGGCGGCGACGCTGGACACGGTGCTGGTGGCGGCTTCCGACGGCACGCTTGCCGCCGACGTGCGCCCGCTGGTGCGCCTGAACGTGCAGGTCATCGCCGAGCAGAACGGACGCCGCGAACAGGGCTTTGCCGGCGGCGGCGGTCGTTACGGTTACCGCGAGCTGCTGGAAAACGGCCAGGCCAGGCGCTGGGCCGAAGAGGCCGTGCGCGTGGCGCTGGTCAACCTGGACGCCGTGGACGCACCGGCCGGCAGCATGCCGGTGGTGCTGGGCCCGGGCTGGCCCGGCGTGCTGCTGCACGAGGCCATCGGCCACGGCCTGGAAGGCGACTTCAACCGCAAGGGCACCTCGGCCTTCGCCGGGCGCATGGGCGAGCGCGTGGCCGCCGAGGGCATCACCGTGGTCGACGACGGCACGCTGCAAGGCCGCCGCGGCTCGCTGTCGGTGGATGACGAGGGCACGCCCACCCACTGCACCACGCTGATCGACGACGGCATCCTGGTCGGCTACATGCAGGACAAGCTCAACGCGCGCCTGATGGGCATGAAACCCACCGGCAACGGTCGCCGCGAGTCGTTCGCGCAACTGCCGATGCCGCGCATGACCAACACCTACATGCTGGCCGGCCAGCGCGATCCGGCCGAGATCATCGCCTCGGTCGACAAGGGCCTGTACGCGGTCAACTTCGGCGGCGGGCAGGTCGACATCACCAACGGCAAGTTCGTGTTCTCCGCCTCCGAGGCCTACCTGATCGAAAACGGCAAGGTGACCAGGCCGGTCAAGGGCGCGACCCTGATCGGTTCGGGCCCCGACGTGCTCACGCGCGTGTCGATGATCGGCAACGACCTGGCCCTGGACGAGGGCGTCGGCGTGTGCGGCAAGGAAGGCCAGAGCGTGCCCGTGGGCGTGGGTCAGCCGACCCTGCGCGTGGATGCCATGACCGTCGGCGGCACGGCGTGAAGGCATCCCGCCGCTGCTTCTGCCGGGAAGCTCGGAAAACCACCGGTCATCCACGGTTTTCCGAGGCTCCATGCAAGGTGCGTTCGGGATATCGGCGCGGGTCAGAGGTCGCGCAGAAAGCGCAGGATCGCGCGCGCGGCGCGCGGGGGCTTGCCGCGTTCCCGCTCGCCGTGCGCCTGGCGTACCAGCGAGCGCAGGCGCTGGCGATCCAGGTCCGGATGTTCGCGCACCAGTTCCTCGATCACCGTGTCGCCTTCCTCCAGCAGGCGCTGGCGCAGGTTCTCCAGGCGATGCAACGCGGCCGCTTCGTGCCGCGAGCGCTCGCGGTCTTCGCCCAGCGTTTCGCGCGCGGGCTCGAAAACCGCGGGGTCGTGGCGACGCATCAGCTTGGCCAGGTGGGCCATCTGCCGCTTGCGCGCGCCGTGCGCCCGGATGCGGCGCACCTCGTCGATTTCCGCCCGCACTTCGTCGGGCAGGTCCAGCCGGTCGAGGCGCGCCGGCGGCAACGCCGCCAGTTGTTCGGCCAGGTCCAGGGTGGCCAGCGCCTCGCGGCGTCGCTGGCTGCGGCTGGGGCGGCCCTCGTCGCCTTCGTGTTCGATGTCGTCGCGCAAGGCAGACCATCCGTGAAATCCGGTGGTCCATTGTCCCGCATTCCCCCGCCTGTTGCACGACCTGGCGGGGCGGCACCGGCCGCCGAACGTCGTGCACGGGTTGAAACTTCCATGGCGGGCGGCGCCCGCCCTGCCAGAGCCACAGGTACTTGACGGTCATGAACGAAATGGCAACTCCGGATCCGAACCGCGCCGAACTGGATCGACTGGCGCAACTGGCCGAGGACGTGGTGCGCCGCGCGCGCGCCGCCGGCGCCGGCCAGGCCGAGGTGTCGGCCAGCATCGACACCGGCCTCGGCGTCAACGTGCGCCTGGGCGAGGTGGAAACGGTCGAACGCACGCGCGACCGCGGCTTCGGCCTGACCGTGTATTTCGGCCGCCGCAAGGGCGCGGCCAGCACCGCCGACCTCAACCCCGATTCGATCCAGGCCACCATCGAGCAGGCCTGCGCGATTGCCCGCCACACCGAGGACGACCCCTGTGCCGGGCTGGCCGATGCCGAGCGCATGGCCACGACGTTTCCCGATCTCGACCTGTGGCATCCGTGGGACATCGACGTGGACGCGGCCATCGAGCTGGGCCGCGAGATCGAGTCGGCCGGCCGCGACGTGCCCGGCATCACCAATTCCGAGGGCGCGTCGATCCAGGCCGGCGCGACGCTCGGCGTGTACGCCAATTCGCACGGTTTCGTCGGCCGCGAACAGGGCACCCGGCATGCCATGTCCTGCGCGCTGATTGCCGGCGACGAACGCGGCATGCAGCGTGATTACTGGTACGACAACGTGCGCGCGGCGGACGATTTCATGCCGGCACAGGCGCTGGGGCGCAAGGCCGCCGAGCGCACCTTGGCGCGCCTGGGCGCGCGGCGCCTGTCCACGCGCTCGTGCCCGGTGCTGTTCGTGCCCGAAGTGGCGCGCGGGCTGGTCGGGCACCTGCTGGCGGCGGCCAGCGGCGGTTCGCTGTACCGCGAGGCCAGCTTCCTGCTCGATTGCCGGGGCACGAAGATCCTTCCCGACTGGCTGTCCATCGTCGAGCGGCCGTTGCTGCCGCGCGGCCCGGCCTCGTCGGCCTTCGATGCCGAAGGCGTGGCCACGCGCGAGTCGGCGCTGGTCGAGGACGGCGTGCTGGCACGTTACCTGTTGGGCAGCTATTCGGCGCGCAAGCTGGGCTTGTCATCCACCGGCAATGCCGGCGGCGTGCACAATCTCGAAGTGGGTCATGGCGAGGACGATTTCGACGGCATGCTCGAGCGCCTCGGCACCGGCCTGGTGGTGAGCGAGGTGATGGGGCAGGGCGTGTCCATCGTCACCGGCGACTACTCGCGCGGCGCCAGCGGTTTCTGGGTGGAAAACGGCGAGATCGTGCATCCCGTCGAGGAAATCACCATCGCCGCCAACCTGCGCGACATGTTCGCCGGCATCGTCGCCGTCGGCGCCGACGTGGACCGGCGCTCGCGCGTCATGACCGGCTCGATCCTGGTCGGGCGCATGACCGTGGCCGGGGAGTGATGCCCGCGGCCCGGCGCGCTTGACAGGGGCGCCGGGGTGCATGAGAGTCGAAACCCCCGTCATCAGGAGCGACTTCCATGAGTACCCCGCCCGACAACATGCCGCCCCCGCCGCCACCGGCCACGGATCCCGGCAGCGGCGGCGTTCCGGCCGAAGCGCGTACCTGGGGCATGCTGGCCCACCTGACGTCGCTGATCGGGGCCCTCGTCACCGGCGCCATCGGCGGCGGCTGGGGCTGCTTCATCGGGCCGCTGATCGTCTGGCTGATCAAGAAGGACACCATGCCGTTCGTCGACGACCAGGGCAAGGAAGCGCTCAACTTCAACATCACCGTGGCCATCGTCACGCTGATCCTGCTCCTGCTGTCGGTGCTGACCCTCGGCATCGGCCTGCTGATCACCGGTCCGCTGTGGGTCATTCTCTGGATCTTCTGGCTGGTCTTCACCATCATCGCCTCGATCCGCGCCAACAACGGCGAAAAGTACCGCTACCCGCTCACCCTGCGCCTGATCAAGTAGGCCGCGGTTCCGGCATGGCCGGGATGTGACGCGGCGTGCTTGACACCCGGCATGGCGGCAGGGAAAGTGGGGGTCCCGTCAGGAGGAGGTTTTGCATGAGTACGCCATCGGACCAGATGCCGCCGACACCCCCGCCCGTGCCGGAGCCCGAGCCGTCGCCGCCCGGTGGCGAAGCGCAAGGCCCGGATGATCGCAACATCGCCATGCTGACCCACCTTTCGGGCCTGCTGCTGTGCATCATCGTGCCCCTGGTGGTCTGGCTGCTGTACAAGGAGCGCGGCGACAAGTCGTACCTCGTCAGCGAAGCCCGGGAAGCCCTCAATTTCCAGATCACGGTGCTGATCGGCTACGTGATCTGCTGGATCCTGGCCTTCATCCTGATCGGCGCGGTCCTGGCCTGGCTGCTGTGGATCGTCAACCTGATCTTCTGCGTCTGGGCGGCCGTTTCGGTCAGCAATACCGGCAGCTTCCGCTATCCGTTCGCGTTGCGGCTGGTGAACTGA
>CAZBZD010000027.1:11313-15168 GCA_964496295.1 uncultured Rhodanobacteraceae bacterium
TGCTCCAGCGTGCCCTGGCAGTCGCGGAACAGGGCGATGCCGCGCTCGAAGGATTTCAGCGACTCGTCGAGGCTGAGGTCGCCGCCTTCCATGCGCGTGACCAGTTGTTCCAGCTCGTTCAGCGATTTCTCGAACTGCGCGACCTGGTTGGCGTCCTGCGGGGCATCGGTCTTTTTCGGCGGCTTGTTCATGGCCGCAAAAGCTAGCGCAGTAAAGCGCCGGAAGCAACGGGCGGGACACGTGGCCCGTTGCCTCCGGCGCGCGCGGCGAGGTCAATCAGTGGCGATGTCCCCGGCCATGGCCGCGGTCGTGCCCGCGGCCGGGATGGTCGCGATCGCGGTCTTCGTCCCAGTCACGGTCTTCGTGCCAGTCACGATCCTCGTCCCGGTCGCGGTCGCCGTGGCGGTCGTAGGCATCATGGCGCCAGTACTCGCGGTGGTGGCCACCGTATCGGCGCACCACGTAGCTGTTGCGCAGGTACGGGCGACCCACGTCGAGCCCGATGTCGATGCCGCCGGTGCGCACGAAGCTGCGCAGCGCCATCGGCAGGCTTGCACCGATCTGCCAGCCGTCGCTGCCCAGCCAGAACCACATCCGCGATTCGGGCGCGTAATAGACCTGCGCGCTCGGGTAGTAGACGTAGTGGTGCTTGGCGCGCCAGCCGTGTGCCGGTGCCCAGGGCGGCGGGTCGGCAAAGGCCGCGGTCATGCAGCCCGCGGCAAGCAGGGCCACGGCTCCCAGGATGGTCGGTCGCAGGTTTTTCACGGGTTTGCTCCTTCGGCAATCGTGCCGATGCGGCTTCGATGACATCACCGTAGAGGAAGCGACTTGCATCCAGGCTGAATTGCCTGAACACAACAAATTCAATCAGTTGCGTGCAATTCAGGCATGCTTCCCAAGTCTTTGAAACGCGCCGCTCCGGCATCCGTTGACCACAATCCGACCACCGCGAGCAAGCGGCCGTCGGTGTCGTACAGCATCGGGATCCGGCGGCGTTTCCAGGGTGGAATGCCGGCTTGCTGGAACAGGTCGCGCAGTTCCCGCGTGTGGCGGTCGCCGGCCGGCCGCAGGCGGACGCCGGTTTCGCCCAGGCGGACTTCCAGTCCGGGAGGTGACCGTGGCGGCTCGGGTGTCCAGCGCAGGGTGCCGATGGCGCCGGGCAGGACCAGCGGCTCGCCGTGCCAGCGGGCTTTCCAGCCCGGCGGGACCCCGGGCAACGGTGGGTGTGCATGCAGCCGGCCACGCCAGACGTGTACCGCCGCGCCCGGCCAGCGCACCAGGGGCACGCGGCCGTCGCGGGCATGCGGGATCTGGCGCTGCAACTGGTCGAGCTGGGCATGGCCGGGAGCCGGGAGGCCCTGGGCGTGCAGCCAGGATTCCAGCACGGGGACTTGCAGGGCGGGGTGCAGGGCCAGCCAGCCCGATGCGTCGAGGCTGGCATCGGTGCCGCGGCGCAGCGGTTCGATTGCTTCGCGAGCGCGTTGCCGGAGGTAATCGGCAGCTTGCCGGTTGTGCCGGGCGCCGTGCGTGATGGCGCGGACGGCGCGGGGCCAGTGCGTGGCCAGGCGCGGCAGGATGTCCAGGCGCAGGAAGTTGCGTGCCAGGTCGGTCGACCGGTTGGAGGGATCGCCGAGGCTCTCCAGTCCGCGGGCACGCAGGTAGTCGACGAGCACGTCGCGTGGCGTGTCCAGCAACGGGCGCCACAACCAGCCGTTGCCGAAGGCCCGTCTCCCGCGCATGCCGCCCAGGCCCTCGGGGCCGGCGCCGCGCAGCAGTTTCAGCAGCACGGTCTCGGCCTGGTCGTCGCGATGCTGGGCCGTCAGCAGCAATTCGCCCGGCTGCAGGGAACGGGCAAGCGCCGCGTAGCGCGCATCCCGTGCGGCGGCTTCCGGCCCGAGGCCGGCGGCAGTGTCCACGTGCACGCGGCGGATGTCGACGGGAACCTGCAGGTCGCTGCAGAAACGTTCGCAATGCGCGGCCCATGCCCGGCTGTCCGGATGCAGCGCGTGGTCGACGTGGACGGCGCGCAGGCCGCGGGCACGCGCTTCGGGCAACGCGGCCAGCGCGTGCAGCAGCGCCGTGGAATCGGGACCGCCACTGAAGGCCACGCACAGCGGGCCTTCGGGACCGTCGGCCAGCGACCGGCGCAGGGTGTCGGCAAGCGAAACGGTCGTCACGATTTCCTGCGCGGCCGGTTGCGCACGTAGATGATGCGGGGGCGGCCTTCGCCCGGGCTGCGGCGTTCGGTGTCGAACTGCGGAATGGCGCTCATCAGTTCGCTCAGCTTGGCGTAGCCGTAGCTGCGCGGATCGAAGTTGGGGCGCTGCTTGGTGATGATCGAGCCGACGCCGCCCAGGGCGGCCCAGCCGTCGTCGTCGGAGGCGGCGTTGATGGCGTTGCGCAGCAGGTTGACCAGGGCGCTGTCCTGCTTGAGCTGTTCGGCGGTGCGTCGTTTCAGCGGTTGCTCCTCGTCCGGGCGCGCGGCGAGGATTTCGGTGTAGATGAACTTGTCGCAGGCGGCCACGAACGGCGCGGGCGTTTTTTCCGCGCCGAAGCCGTAGACGGTCAGGCCCGATTCGCGGATGCGCGCGGCCAGGCGCGTGAAGTCGCTGTCGCTGGAGACGATGCAGAAACCGTCGAAACGGCCCGAATACAGCAAATCCATGGCATCGATGATCATGGCCGAGTCGGTGGCGTTCTTGCCGCGCGTGTAGCCGAATTGCTGGATCGGCTGGATGGATTGTTCCAGCAACTGTTCCTTCCAGCCCTTGAGGCGGGTGCCGGTCCAGTCGCCGTAGGCGCGCTTGACGTGCGCGGTGCCGTACTTGGCCACTTCGGCCAGCAGGCCCTCGGCCAGCGATGGCTGGGCATTGTCGGCGTCGATCAGCACCGCCAGCTTGGCGGTGGGTTCGTTGGCCATGAGGTGTCTCCACAGCGGCAATGGGCAGATGGTAACCCGTGATACGCAGGACGACAGCTCGCATGTCACCGGCAAATGCGATGATGCGGGTAGGGCGGGCAGTGCCCGCCCTACTGTTTTTCGCGCACGACGTTCATCAGGCTGCCCTTGAGAATCATCCCGACCTGGCGTTCGCTGAGGTCGTGGCGGGTCTTGAAGCGGAAGTCCTGCGTGGTGTCGTGCACCTCGACCTCGTTGCCCGAGGCGATGGCATCGGCAAGACCCTTGAACGCGAGTTTGTCGCCAGCCTCGATGCGTTCGTAATCCTTCGTGTCGTCGAACACCAGCGGCAGGATGCCGAAGTTGGCCAGGTTCTGGCGATGGATGCGCGCGAAGCTCCTGGCCAGCACCACGCGCACGCCGAGGTAGCGCGGCGCCAGCGCGGCATGTTCGCGGCTCGAACCCTGGCCGTAGTTGCTGCCGCCGACGATCACGTGGCCGCCATCTCTGAGTTTCATCGCGCGGTCGTGATAGTCCTCGTCGACCTGGGTGAAGACGAACCGGCTGATCTCGGGGATGTTGCTGCGGAACGGCAGCACGCGGGCGCCGGCGGGCATGATTTCGTCGGTGGAGATGTCGTCGCCGACCTTGATCGACACCGGGCCGGCAAAGTCTTCCGGCAGCGGGTCGCAGTCGGGCAGGGGCTTGATGTTCGGGCCTTTGACCAGTTCCACCTTGCTGCCGTCCTCGGGCGGCTTGCTGAGCGTGGCGCTGTTGGTGATCGGATGTTCCGGCGGCGTGAACTCGGGGTAGTCGAAATCGAGCGTGCGCGGATCGGTGATCTTGCCGGTCAATGCCGAGGCGGTGGCGGTCTCGGGGCTGCACAGGTACACGCTGTCTTCCCTGGTGCCGGAGCGGCCGGGGAAATTGCGCGGCACGGTGCGCAGGCTGATGCG
>CAZBZD010000028.1:0-15070 GCA_964496295.1 uncultured Rhodanobacteraceae bacterium
GCATCACCGGCGCCTCGAAGCCCGGCACCAGGCGCTTGTAGCTGTTGGTGGTGGCGTTGGTGAAGGCGTTGAGCGCGCGCGCGTGCTTGAAGATGCCGCCGATGTACCACAGCGCGGTCTGCGACAGGCCGCCGTACTGGTCGCCGGCGAACAGGTTCTCGTCACCCTTGCTGAGCGACTGGTGCACATGCATGCCGCTGCCGTTGTCGCCGACCACCGGCTTGGGCATGAAGGTGGCGGTCTTGCCGTGCGCATGGGCGACGTTGCGGATGACGTACTTCATCGTCATCAGCTCGTCGGCCTTTTTCAGCAGCGTGTTGAAGCGCGTGCCGATCTCGCACTGGCCGGCGTTGGCCACTTCATGATGGTGCACCTCGACCACCTGGCCGAGCTGCTCCAGCACCTGGCACATCTCGGCGCGCAGGTCGGCCAGCGAATCGCTCGGGCCCAGCGGCAGGTAGCCGCCCTTCACGCCGGGACGGTGGCCGTGGTTGCCTGCCTCGTAATCGCTGCTGGAACTCCAGGCCGCCTCGCCGGATTCGATTTCGTAGAACACGCGGCCCATGTCGTTGCGCCAGCGGATCGAGTCGAACACGAAGAACTCCGGCTCCGGCCCGAAGAAGGCGGTGTCGGCGATGCCGCTGGCCTTGAGATAGGCCTCGCCGCGGCGGGCGATCGAGCGCGGGTCGCGGCCGTAGGCCTGCATGGTCGACGGTTCCAGCACGTCGCAGATCATCACCAGTTGCTTGTGCTTGCTGAACGGGTCGATGAAGGCGGTGTCGGGGTCGGGCAGCAGCACCATGTCCGACTCGTTGATGCCCTTCCAGCCGGTGATCGACGAGCCGTCGAACATCTTGCCGTCCTCGAACAGGCTCTCGTCGACGCTGTGCGCGGGGTAGGTGAGGTGGTGCTGCTTGCCCAGCAGGTCGGAAAAGCGCAGGTCGATGAAGGCGACGTGCTCGTCTTCGATCAGCTTGAGTACGGTGTCGGCGGACATGAAAGGCCTCGGCATGGAGTGGAAAGTGGCAACGCGAATCCAGCAGTTTACATGCCAACTCGTGAAGTCCTGGAATTTCATGCAATTACGTGCCGGCGCAGCACGCTGCCACGATCCGGATGCACGCTTCCGGTGCACGCGATCGACCGCAATGAACCAATGTGGTGCATCCGTCCCGCGTCGTGGCGGCCGCGCCGCCGTGCCGGGGCATCCGATACACTCGCCGCTTCGGCCCCGTCGGACCCACGCGCATGCACGACCTGATCCAGACCATCCTGCTCGGCATCATCGAGGGCATCACCGAGTTCCTGCCGATCTCCTCGACCGGGCACCTGCTGATCGCCGAACACTGGCTGGGCGAGCGCTCGGACCTTTTCAACATCGGCATCCAGGCCGGCGCCATCCTCGCCATCACGCTGATCTACCGGCGGCGCATCTTCGAACTGCTGACCCGCTGGCGCGACCCGGCCAACCGCGACTACCTGCTGAAGCTGGCGGTGGCGTTCCTGATCACCGCGGTGCTCGGCCTGGTGGCGGTGAAGATGGGCTTCGAGCTGCCCACCGAGGTGACGCCGGTGGCCTGGGCGCTGATCATCGGCGGCCTCTGGATGATCGGCGCCGAGCAGCTTGCCGCGCGCCGGCCGGACCGGCGCGACATCACCTGGACAGTGGCCATCCTGGTCGGCATCGCGCAGATGATCGCCGGCATCTTCCCCGGCACCTCGCGCTCGGCCTCGACCATCTTCGCGGCCATGCTGTTCGGCACCTCCAACCGCCCGGCGGCGACCGAATTCGCGTTCCTGGTCGGCATCCCCACCATGTACGCCGCCACCGGCTACGAACTGCTGGACGTGCTTGCCGACGGCCGGGCCGTCCACGAAGACTGGACCGCGCTTGGCGTGGGTTTCGCGACCTCGGCCATCGTCGCCTTCGTCGCCGTCAAATGGCTGCTCGGCTACATCCGCCAGCACTCGTTCACGCCGTTCGCGATCTACCGCATCGTGTTCGGCGCGGCGCTGCTGCTGCTGATCCCCGCCGGCGCCTGACCGCGGCAGGCGGGCAATGCCCGCCCTGCCGCTCCTAGCGGCCGACGATCTGCGCGAACCACTGCCAGCCGGGCAGGTGCCCGGCGATCAGCTTGACGCTGGTCAGCATGGGCACCGCCAGCAGCGCGCCCGGGATGCCCCACATCCAGCCCCAGATCAGCAGCCATATCAGGATTGCCACCGGCGACAGGCGCATGCTCTGGCCCATGATCAGCGGCGAGATGAAGTTGCCTTCGGTGAAACTCAGGCAGGCGAAGCCCGCCGCCGGCAGCAGGCCGTGCAGGGGATGCTGGAACTGCAGCAGCCCGACCACCGCCAGCAGCAGCGTGGTGGCGATGCCGCCGACGTAGGGGATGAAGTTGAACAGCGTCGCCAGGCTGCCCCACAGCAGCGGGTCGGGCACGTCCAGAAGCCACAGCCAGGCCGCCGTCAGCACGCCGAGCGCGACGTTGATCGAGGTGACCGTGAGCACGTAGTGCGACACCTGGGACTGGATGTCGCGCACCAGGGTCACGTTGAGGCGCTTTTTGCGGAAGGTGGGGGATATCTCCACCAGCCGCCGCAGCAGGGTGTCGCCGTAGATCAGGAAAAAGAACACCAGCAGCGTCACCGTCAGCACGTTGGCCAGCACGCGCGGCGTCATCTGCAGCAGGTCCCAGGCCGTGAACACCGCGGCATGCGCGGTGGTGGGGCTCGACCGCTTGCCGGCCGGGGCGGTGATCACCAGCGACTGGGTCGCCTGCGTGGCCGCGTTGATGCGCCGGGTCACCGGTTTCAGCTTGGGCGCCACGTGGCGCAAGGCGTGCGGGGCGCGTTGCAGCCATTGCGACGCCGGCTGCGCCAGCAGGGTGACGCCGGTCCCGATGGCGCCGCCGAGGACCAGCATCAACACCAGCGCGGCCAGCGACCGCGGCACGTGCCAGCGCGCCGCCAGGGCCACCAGCGGGTTGAGGCCCAGGCCGATGAAGGCCGCCAGCACCAGCGGGATGACCAGGCTTTGCGCCAGCGCCAGCGTGTACAGCACCGCCAGCACCAGCAGCGCGTTGAGCACCACGCGCAGGCCCAGCAGATGGCGCGCGAACCGACGCCCGCGCCGGGCCGCGCCGTCTTCCGCCGGTGGCGTCGGTGCGGGTGCGTCGCCGCCGGTCCCTGTCGGCACGATGTCGCTCATGCGCCGGGAACCGGGGCAAGCAGGCGCAGCAGCCAGCGCAGGGCCGGATCGTGCCACAGCGCGAGCATGCCGCGATCGTGCGGTCGCCCGGCGAGGCACCCGGCCAGCAGGCCGCTGCCGCCGGCCGCGGCTACCCAGGTCAGCGGGCGGGCCCGCATGCGCCGGTGCAGCCGCGCCGCGCAGGCCGCCGGACGGCGACGCGCCTGCCGCACGCGCCGCCGGGCGGCACGCACTTCATTCAGCCGATGACGCAGTTTCATGTGTCGTTTTCTCCCCTTGCGCACGGGCCGGCGGCGCCGGCGGCCGGCCCAGGTCGCGTGCCAGCAAATGCCATTGCGCGCGCGTTTCCGGCAGGCTCATCCAGAACAGGCAGCGCCGGAACAGGAAGATCGATCCCGCCAGGCAAAGCCCCAGCACCACGCCGAGAACCACCAGCGCCAGCAACCACGAGTGCAGCCAGTGTGCCAGCAGCCCGCCGGCCAGCACCAGCAGGGTCAGCCCCAGCGCGATCGCGAACACGCCCACCAGCAGGGCCGCCACCAACGCCGTCATGGCCGCGCTGCGCGCCAGGCGCCATTCGGCGCCCATCAGTTGCCATTGCGCCTGCGCCAGTTCGCGCAGCGCCGCGGCGGCCACGCACAGCTCGCGCAGCCATGGCGGCGCCGACGGCGTGCCGTCGGCGCCTTCCGTTTCCCGTGCCTGTTCCGTGTCCACGCCGGGGGGTCAGCGCCGCATCAGGCGACCGACCAGCCAGCCGGCGGCCACGGCCATGACCAGGGACTGGGTCGGTTTTTCGCGCACGTAGTCGCGCGCCTTGTCGGCCCAGTCGCCGGCCTGCGCCATGACGTCGTCCAGTGCCTCGCGGCCGCGGTCGGCGGCATCGGCGGTGCGGTCCACCGTGCGTTCGGCGGCGCGGGCCGCACGGTCGGTACCCTGGTGCATGCCGCTCTCGACCTTGTCGGCGGCGCGATCCAGCGCATCATGCGTGCGCTCGACGGCACGCGATGTCGCCTGCTTGAAATGCTCGGCGCCCTTCTCGATGCGCTCGGATGCATTGCCGGTTTCTTTGTTGACCGATGATTCGTTGCTCATGACACGACCTCGCGGATGCGTGGTGGAAGTGGGGGGACGCGGGTCTGCCGATGCATCGCCCGGCTACGGGCGCCGGCCGCGAAACAGCGACACCACGAACAGGATCAGGAAAATGACGAACAGCACCTTGGCGATCAACGCCGCCGTTCCGGCGATGACGCCGAAGCCGAGGATGCCGGCGATGATGGCAACGATCAGGAAGCCGATGGCGTAACCGAGCATGGCGTGTCTCCTTGTTTCCGTCGATTCGAGGGCGACCTGTCTGCGGTCGCGGCAGAACCACGCCGCCATTGGGACACAACGGATCGAAGCGGCGGCTGAACGCCCGCCTCCGCGGCGCGTTCGCCACCACCGTACGTTCATGTTGGCGCGCGACCGGAATCCGGCGGCGCGAAAATCAGCGCTCCCGCGCCTGCGCGTTGACGGCGTAGGTGCCGACCCATTCGGCGCTGGCCAGCACGTGCCCCTGCATGGCGCGGCGCACGTCCTCCAGGCCGAACGGCCCGCCGAGGTTGAGCGTGACCACGTCCAGCGCATGGATGCGGAAGTGGTAATGGTGCACGAGGCTGTCGTTCCACGGCGGGCAGGGGCCGTCGTAGCCGAAGTATTCGCCGCGCATGTCCGCGTCGTCCGCGAACCAGCCGGTGTAGTCGTTGAGGCCCTGGCGGCAGCCGGGCGGGCCGACCGGGTCGGTCTTGCCGTGGGCGACGATGCCGTCGCTGCAACTGCCGGCGGCCAGCTCGCCGCATTCGGGCGGGATGTCCACCATCAGCCAGTGCGTGAATTCCACGCGCGGCAGGTCGGCCGGCACCGTGCGGCCTTCCCGGTTGACGTCGTCGGGCCTGCCCGGCGCGTCCGGGTCCACGCAGGTCAGCACGAACGAGCGCGTGCCGTCGGGAATGTCGCGCCAGGCCAGGTGCGGGTTGCGGTTGTCCGACAGCGCCACCGGGTCACCCGGCTTGCCGAAGGCGAACTCGGCCGGGATCGGGGCGCCGTTGGCGAAGCTGTCGCTGCGAAGTTGCATGAGGTTCTCCTGGACGGGGAAGGGATCACGGGTGGCGGTATGCATACATCATGTCACGGCGCTCTCCAACAAGCCGTAAACCGCAGGCCTTCGGGATGGCGGGGAATGCCGGCCATGAATGGCCGGGGCGAGGCGGCTTTTCTTGGCGGGCGATGCCCGCCCTACCCGCGGGGCGAGGACGGGGCCCGGTAGGTGACACGGTAGATCGCGCCGGCCTGGTCGTCGCTGACCAGCAGGCTGCCGTCGGGCAGCGGCAACACGTCGACCGGGCGGCCCAGGGACTGCTGGCCCTGCAGGAAGCCGGTCAGGAACGGCTCGTGGCCGACCACCTCGTCGCCCTGCACGCGCACCGCCACGACGCGGTAGCCGACCTTGCGGGAGCGGTTCCAGGAACCGTGCTCGGCGATGAAGATGGCGCCCTTGTAGCGCGCCGGAAACATCGAGCCGGTGTAGAAACGCATGCCCAGCGCCGCCACGTGCGCGCCCAGTTTCAGCGCCGGCGGCGCGTAGTCGCTGCACGGGTGGCCGCGGCCGTATTCGGGGTCGGGGATGTCGCCGGCGTGGCAGTACGGATAGCCGAAGTTTTCGCCGGCGCGGTCGATGCGGTTGAGCTCGTCGGCGGGCTTGTCGTCGCCGAGCATGTCGCGGCCGTTGTCGGTGAACCACAGCTTGCCGCTGCCCGGCTGCCAGTCGAAACCGACCGTGTTGCGAATGCCGGTGGCCACGGTCCGCCAGTCGCTGCCGTCGGGCTTCATGCTGAGCAGGCCGGCGAACGGCGGGTCCGGTTCGCAGATGTTGCAGGGCGCCCCGACCGGCACGTACAGGCGCCCGTCGGGACCGAAGGCGAGGAAGCGCCCGCCGTGGTGATGCCGGCCCGGCAACCTGTCGGTCACCACCTCGGGTGGGGGCGGGTCGTCCAGGTGTTCCTCGATGTCGCGCAGCACCAGGATGCGGCTGACTGCCGACACGTACAGGTCGCCCTCGCGGAAAGCCACGCCGATCGGCGTGTCCAGGCCGCTCGCGACGACATGCACCCGGTCGACGCGGCCGTCGTGGTCGGCGTCGACGAGCGCGTAGACCTTGCCCGCCGAGCTCGAGCCCGCGAACACGGTGCCGTGCGCGCCCAGCGTCATCGCGCGCGCCGACGGCACCTGGTCGGTGTAGACCGCGACATGAAAGCCCGGCGGCAACGTCAGCCGCGACAACGGCGGCGGCGCGGCGCAGGCCGCCACGGACGCGAGGGCAAGTGCACACAGCAGCAACAGGCGCATGACCGTTCTCCGTCAGCCCGGGCGCTCCAGCCTACACCGGAAACGGCGTGTCCTGCAGGCCGGCGCCGGCGGGCGTTCAGGGCGCCAGCGCGTTGAAGCGCGCGGCGATGTAGTCGTCGGTGAAGCTGCGGAAATGCCAGTCTTCCAGGAACCCGCAATGGCCGCCGTGTTCGGCGATGTCCAGTTCCACCTGCGGCGACACGGCCAGCTTCTCGAAATCCGACACCGGGATCACCGGGTCGTTGCGCGCGGTGAGGATGGTGGTCGGCACGCGCATCTCCGCCATGCGCGCGCCGGCCACCGAATAGCCTTCCAGATAGTTGTCCAGGGTGCCGAAATCGGTACGCCGCTGGATCAGCGTGCGCGTCAGTTCGCGCAGGCCCTGGCGCAGCTCGCGCGGCTTGAAGAAATCTTCCTCGGGAAACAGGCGCTGCTTGCGCTTGAGCGAGCCGCGCCACTTGCGCATGAAATACCAGTGGTACACCCACGGCGCGTGTTCCAGCGAAAACAGGCCCGCGCCGGCATCGATCACCGGGCACACCGACACCACGTGGTCCAGGTCCAGCCCGGCCTCCGGCGCGGCCAGCGCCACGCGCAGGGCGAAGTTGCCGCCCAGCGAGAATCCGGCCAGCACCAGCGGCGTGCCGGGGCGGTGCCAGCGCTGCCGGATCTGCATGCTCGCCGCCACCACCTCGTCGAGCATGCACGAGTGGAACAGCTCGACGTTGAGATGGTGGGTGCCGCCATGGTCGCGGAAATTGAGGCGGAAGATGTCCCAGCCGTCCGCCAGCAGGCGGCTGCCGATCTGCACCACGTAGCTGGAATCGGTGCTGCCTTCCCAGCCGTGGAACAGCAGGGCCAGGCCGCGCGCCTGCGGTCGGCTGCGTTGCGGCGTGAACACGCCCGACAGGCGCACCCCGCCGTCGACTTCCAGCAGCACCGGCTGCGCGCCGACGGCCAGCGAGCGCCGCAGCTCGCGCTGGGCCATGCGGCGGAAGCTGCTGGAGGAAAGCATGGTCTGCACGTGGCCGTTGCCGAGCAGCCCGTGCGGTGCGAAATCGCTGCCGCGCGGCAGGTCCGGGCGCAGGCTCGTCGCGTCCTCGAGAACCGGCACGGAAGAACTCATGACCCGGTGTCCGCCTCGTCGTCCAGGGCACGGGCGATGCTGGCGCGCGCCTGCTCGGCCATGCGCCGGCGGCCGTCCTCGTGCGGCGGCACGACCGGCAGGAAATGCAGCTCGGCGTCGCTGGCCGGCTCGCCGAGGATGCGCACGATGTTGGCGAAAAAGCTCTCGCCGGGACGGAACGCCACGTCCAGCCAGCGTTCGCCGCGCCGGCTGTAGCGCAGCGCCACCGGCTGCACCGGCACCCCGGCATCCAGCGCGGCCTGGAATATGCGCGCGTGGAACACGCGCAGTTCGCCGCCGTGGCTGGTGCCGCCCTCGGGAAACACCGCCACCGAGCGCCCGGCGCGCATGCGCTCGACCATGGTCTGCATGACCGCGCTGAGCGAATGGTTGGACCCGCGCCGGTGGAAGATCGTGCCGCCGCAGGCCGCCAGCCAGCCCACCACCGGCCAGCGCGCGATCTCCGCCTTGGCCACGAAGCACGCCGCGCGCTGGCTGTGCACCAGCTCGATGTCCAGCCAAGTCACGTGGTTGCACACGAACATCGCCGCGTCCGGCAGCGGCCTGCCCAGCGCGCGCGTGCGGAAGCCGAAAATGCGCATCAGCAACCTCGACCACCAGCGCGTCACCCGGTGCGCCAGCGGCTCCCGGCCGTCGCGCGCGACCGCGTTGCGCCCCGGACCCACGATGAAGATGCACACCAGCAGGCCGACCAGGAAGTGCAGCACCAACAGCGGAATCCGGTACGCGTAGCGCACGGGCCGCCACCAGTCGCGACGGCGTGCGGGAGGAGCGAATGAGGTGTTCATGAATCGTGAAGGTTAATCGAGGCGGGGGTCGTTTCGCCAGCACGAGGACCCCGCCGCCGCCCGTGCGCGGGCCTGCGGAAGGCCATGCCGTTCCGGGCTTCCCGCCCCGCTCATCCGGTTTCCGGCAACCGCCTCGACCACAACGTGCCGGCCAGCCCCGAAACCCCGAGCAGCACCAGCGCCCAGGCCGGACCGAGCAGGGCCACGGCCGAGCTGATCCCGCCCGTCACCAGCAGCAGGATGCCGATCACGGTGTTGCTGACGGCGGTGTAGTCGGTGCGCTTGTTGCCCCCGGCCAGGTCGAGCAGGTACGTCTTGCGGCCGATGCGCACGCCCGAGTGCGCCACGGCAAGCACGAAAAACGCGACCGGATACCACCAGACCCCGCCCTGCCGGCCAGGCCCCAGCAGGGCGTATCCCGCCGTCGCCAGGCAGACCAGCGCCGCCAGGCCGCCGCCGCGCATCATCACCCCGCGGCTGGACACGTCCGCCATGTACCCCCAGATGCCCGCGCTGAGCGTGCTGGCCAGGCTCGACGCCAGCACGAAGCCCGCCAGCAGGGTCGCCGCGCCGTCGCCGGCGTGGGCCAGCAGCACCACGAAAGGCGAGCCCAGCGCCGAGGCCAGCAGCAACGCGCGCGCCACCACGAAATCGCGGAAGGGACGATCCGTGCGCAGCAGCCCCAGGCTGCGCCGGGCTTCGCGCAGCGCATGCCCGCCGCCCGCGGTTTCGCCGGGAAATTCCTCGACGCGGGCAAACACCGCCGCCGCCAGCCACCAGCACGCGGCCGCCGCCAGCAGCAGCGCGCCGTAGAAGGCCACGCCCGGATCGCGCCCGCCGCCGAAAAGCAGCAGCCCCGCCAGCAGCGTCACCAGGCCGGCCAGCGTCGTCGCCAGGCCGGTCAACCGGCCGCGTCGCGACTTCGGGATGCTCTTGCCCTGCACGTCCTTCATCGCCACCGAGCACAACCCGCGGCCGAGGCTGAAAACCACCAGCAACGCGACGATCGCCAGGCCCGCCGCCAGCCCGCGCAAAAACCACACCGCGACCGCCATTCCCAGCACCGCCAGCCCCTGCAGCGCCGCGCCGGCCACCCAGAACCCCTTGCGCACCGGGTAATGGCGCACCCAGGCGCCGATCGCCAACTGCGGCACCATCGAGCCGGACTCGCGTATCGGCACCAGCGCCCCGGCCAGCACCGGCGGCGCGCCCACGGCCACGACCAGCCAGGCCAGCACCGTCTTGGGATTGATCAGCAGGTCGCCCGCCTTGGACAGCACGTTGGCGGCCACCACGCGAAAGAAATTGCCCGGTACCACCCGGCAGGCATCGTCGCTGATGGCGGTACAGACCCGCGCATCCTCCTCGTTGACGACCAGCGAGTACATGCGGTCAAGCGACGTGTCGCGCATCGGGAAATTTTCCGGGGCAGGCGGGATATGTCGATCGTACCCGGTCCGGCGGCTCCCGCAGCTCGACCTTGTTGCCTTCCGGGTCGATCTGCCAGCCGAGCCGGCCTTGCTCCGGGCGCTCCGGCTTGTCGAGGACGTTGCAGCTTTCCTCGCCGTCGTCGACATGCCATTTGTACGGCTGGCCGGTCCAGTACGGACGGGTGGTGATGCCGGCCATGCCGGGGCGCCCGCGGGCGGCGGGCGGCGAAGTTTCTGCTGCGGGTGATCTTCGTCGTTGCCGGGCCAGCTTCGGTTGTTTCAAAAGAAAATCATGCCGTCGTAGGGTCGGGCACGGCATGCCGCGAGCCGCGAGCGCCAGTCGCCGACGTGCAGTTCCAGCTTGTGGCCATCAGGGTCGAGGAAGTAGATGGAATCGCCTTCGCTGGTGTTTTCCCGCCAGCTTGGGGCACCGCTGTCGCGGATGCGGCGGACGGCTTCGGCGAATGCGTCGCCTGCGACGGTGAATGCCGCATGCGTGCATTCCGGCAACGGCGCGGCACGGGTGCGGGAATCCAGGGCGAGGCAGAGCCAGGTGGCGTTTCCGGCAAGCAGGTAGGCGCCCCGGCTCCAGCGGGCCAACGGGCGGCAGCCCAGCACGTCGGCGTAAAAAACAAAGGCGCGATCCAGGTCGCGTACCGAAAGGGTGAGGTGATTGAGATCGCCGATCATGGCATTTTCACCGGGCATTTCGTCACGACGGAAAGGGGCTCGTGCCCGATCCGGTACGCCGCGGACGGAACCGCGTCCATGCGGCTCCGTCCGGGACGGGTCAGTGTGCGGCCGACGCCTTCGGCTTCGTCACGGGCACGCCGGTGGTGTAGCGGTTCTTGACGAAGCGCGTGAACAGCTCGTGCACGCGGCGGTATTCGTCGTACCAGGAATCGGGGTGCTCGAAGGCGTGGCGTTCCATCGGGTACAGCGACAGCCAGAAGTTTTTCTTGTGCAGCTCGATGAAGCGCTGGTACAGGCGGATCGAGTCGCTGGCCATGACGTTGTCGTCGATCAGGCCGTGGCAGATCAGCAGCGGGTCCTGCAGGTTCTTCGCGTATTCGATGGGCGAGGAAATCCGGTAGGCCTCGGGGTCGATCTGCGGGTTGTTGAGGATGTCGGAGGTGTAGGGACCGTTGTAGCTGGTCCAGTCGGCGACCGGGCGCAGGGCGGCGCCGGCAGCGAATTCACCCGGCGCGCGCAGCAGCGCCATCTCGGTCATGAAGCCGCCGTAGCTGCCGCCGTAGATGCCCACGCGGTCCGGGTCGACGTTGTAGTGCTCGACCAGCCAGGCCTTGCCGTCGAGCAGGTCCTCGAGTTCGGGATGGCCCATGTTGCGGTAGATGGCGGTGCGCCAGTCGCGGCCGTAGCCGGCCGAGGCGCGGTAGTCCATGTCGATGACGACATAGCCTTCGCGCGCCAGCAGGTTGTTGAACATCTGCTCGCGGAAGTAGTAGCTCCAGCCCCTGGTGACATCCTGCAGGTAGCCGGCTCCGTGCACGAAGAACACGGCCGGGTGCGGCTGCTCGGCGTCGAAACCGGGCGCCTTGTAGAGCTTGGCGTAGATCACGCCGGCGCCGTGGCTCGAAGGCACCTCGACGATCTCCGGCTGGATCCATTGCATGGCCTTGTAGGCCGGCTTGAGCGTGTCGGTGAGTTCGCGCGCGTTGCCGCCGTCGGCGTCGACCACGGCCAGTTGCGGCAGCACGTAGGCCGATGAATGCAGCACGGCCAGGCGGCTGCCATCGGGCGACAGCGCGTAATCGTCGATGGCCTGGAGCTGCGTCACGCGCTGCAGGTCGCCGCCGTCGGCCGGCACGCGGTAAATGTCGTAGGCGTACGGCGCCTCCTTGTTGGACTTGACGTAGAACCACTTGCCATCGGGCGAGGGCGTGACACCGCTGACTTCGAAATGCCCGGAAGTCAACTGCTTCGCCTTGCCGCCCGGCGCCTTGGTGTAGAGCTGCGCGTAGCCGCTGGCTTCGCTCAGGTACCACAGGGTGTGGCTGTGCGGCACGAAGCCGAAGTCGTTGAAGCTCCAGCTGATCCAGGCCGGGTCGTGCAGGTGGTCCCGCGTCACCAGCTCGTGCCTGGCCAGGTCGACCGAGGCGATCCAGCGGTCCTTGTTGTCGTTGGCGCGCAACTGGACGGCCACGGCCCGGCCGTCGTCGCTCCACACGATCGGGTGCATGAGGAAGCCGGTGACCGACACGCTGCGCGTTTCGGGCGCCTCCAGTGCCCTGGCCTCGTCCTCGTGGCCGGCCTTGCGCAGCGCCGCCTGCGTCTGCTTGCGCAGTTTCGCCAGCGGGTCGGCATGGATGCCCGGCAGGCCGTCCAGCGACAGCTCGACCCTGGTGTGCGCGGCCAGGTCCAGCAGCCACAACGACTGCGGCGCGGGCTGGTTGCGGCCGACGTAGGGGCGCGCGTCCTCCGCCCTGGTGTAGCCGGTGAAGGTGACGTAGTGGTTGACCACCGAATGCTTGCCCGCGTCGTAGTCCGCCGGCTGCGTCACCACCAGCATCCAGCGGCCGGACGGCGACAGCGAGGTGGCCTCGATGGACACGTCCTTGCCCATCCAGAACGGCCGCGGCGCACGCGTGGCGTCGGCCTTGTCCAGGGCCAGGTCGTGCTGGCGCCGGGCCTTCTTTTCGGCCTTGACGTGGCGCAGGGTCTCGAACAGGTCGAGCTGCATGCGGCCCAGCGCGTCGGGCTGCTTGTCGCGCGGGTCGTCGTCGGTCTTCAGGATCGCCACCGGCATGCTGGCGCCGCCGGCCAGGCGATAGGCGAACCACTGGTTGCCGCGGCGGTACTGCACGGCCGCGCCGTCGGCGCTCCACTGCAGGTCGCGCTCGCGTTCGGGGGTGCGCGTGACCTGCACGGGCCGGCCGCCGGCGAGGTTGCGCACGAACACGTCGCCATGGCGCACGTAGGCCACGTGACGATGCGCGGGGTCGAACAGCGGCGCGCCTTCGGCGTCGGCAAGCCGGCCGGCGTCGAGCTTGACGCTGGTTCCCGTGGCCGGGTCGACGCGGTACAGGTCGCGGACCGGGCTGCCGTCGCGCTTGAGGCGGTAGTAGATGGACTGGCCGTCGGCGCTCCAGTACGGATGCTCCACGGCGTGGCCGATCCAGTCCGGATTGGCCATGATCCGTTCCAGCGTCAACGGGCCCGACGTGGACGGGCCGGCGGCAAGGGCCGGCGCGGCCGCCAGGGCCATGGCGGCGACGAAGGCGATGCGGCGCATGCGATTCCCCATTGCAAAAACCCCAGCATAACGCCAGTCGCCGGCGCCGCGCCGGCATCCGTGCCATAAGTCAGGTGTGATGACGCGGCCTTGGCGTTAGGCTTGGAGACTCCCCCAAGCCGTCACGGTGACCTTCCATGCGCCTTGCCCTCGCCTTTTCGCTTGCCGCCCTGCTGGCCGCCCCCGCCCTGGCCCAGCACAAGCCGCCGGAAACCAGCCCGGCCGCGCCGATCACGCTGGACCAGCACGTGCCGCAGCCGCCCGCCTCGCCGAAACATGCCGCTTCCAGCACGCTGCACGGCGTGCGCGTGGCCGACCCGTACCGCTGGCTGGAAGACGGCGACGCGCCGGCGGTGAAAAAATGGATCAAGGCGCAGAACCGCTACACCGAGCACATGCTGGCGATGATGCCGGCCGGCGACGCCATGGCCGAACGCGTGCGCGAACTGGCGATCACCTCGACCACGCGCTCGGCGCCGCTGCTGGCCGGCGACACGCTGTTCTACCTGCAGGAAACCCCGCCGCAACCGCAGCCGGTGCTGATGGCCAGGACCTGGCCCGACGGCAAGGCGCGCGTGATGGTCGACCTCAACAAGGACGACGGCCACGTCGCCATCACCGGCTACTGGCCCTCGCCCAGCGGCCGCTACCTCGCCTACGGCACCGCGCGCGGCGGCAGCGAGCTGACCACCATCCACGTGCTGGACGTGAAAACCGGCAAGACCCTCGGCGACACCCTGCCCTGGGCCGGCGGCGGCACCTCGCCGCAGGGGCTGGCCTGGGACGCCGACGAAAAGGGCTTCGTGTACGTGCGCTTTCCGCCGCCCAGCGGCGACAACAAGGTCGAGCCGTTCCACGCCGCCGTGGCGCACCACACCCTGGGCCAGCCGGCCAACGACGACGCCGTGGTGTTCGGCAAGGACTATTCGCCGATCGCCGAATACCTTCTCCTGACCTCGCGCGGCGGCAGGCACCTGGCCATCCTGGCCAAGGCCGGCGACGGCGGCCCGTGGGAGGTGTATTTCCGCCGCGACGGCCAGTGGACGCGCGTCGTCGACAAGCAGGCCGACGTGCGCGGCGCCGCCTGGGACGGCGACCGCCTGCTGGTGGAAAGCTTTCAGGACGCGCCGCGCGGCAAGGTGCTGGCCGTCGATGCCGGCAGCGGCAGGGTCCGCCAGGTGCTGGACCAGAAAAAGGGCGCATTGCAGCACCTGGCGCCGATCGGCAAGGGCTTCCTCGTCGTGCGCAGTCGGGGTCCGGACTGGTGGGCCGAGCAGTACGCCGACGACGGCAGCTTCGTGCGCCGCCTGCCGCTGCCCGAGCACGGCATTTCCATCGGCGGCATCGCCTCGGAAGCCGGCCAGGGCAAGGCGCTGGTCACCTACGGCGGCTGGACGCTGCCTTCGCGCTGGGCCGAATACGACGCCGACAGCGGCACGCTCGAAACCGTGTTCGAGGTCAAGCCGGCGGCCGATTATTCCGGCGTCGTCGCCACGCGCATCGAAGGTACCTCGAAGGACGGCACGAAGATCCCGGTCACCGTGCTGCACCTGAAAAACGTCACCCCGAACGGCAAGCGCCCGGCCATCCTGTACGGCTACGGCGGCTTCGACATTCCGATCCGCCCCGGCTTCGTCGGCGCCAAGCTGGCGTGGCTGGAAAAAGGCGGCGTGTACGCCTACGCCAACATCCGCGGCGGCAACGAGAACGGCGAGGCGTGGCACCGCGAAGGCCAGAAGACCCGCAAGCAGAACGTGTTCGACGATTTCTTTGCCGCCGCCGAAGCGCTGAAAAAGAGCGGATGGACCGACACCGCCCACCTCGGCATCATGGGCGGCAGCAACGGCGGCC
>CAZBZD010000029.1:0-14717 GCA_964496295.1 uncultured Rhodanobacteraceae bacterium
ACGGCTCGGTGGTGCAGCTGGACAACCCGGCCAAGCTGCCGCCGTCGCCGCAGGTCGAGGAAATCCGCGAACCGATCATCCTCGCCAACATCCTCACGCCGCCCGACCACGTCGGCAACGTGATCACGCTGTGCGAGGAAAAGCGCGGCGTGCAGCGCGGCATGCACTACATGGCCAACCAGGTGCAGATCAGCTACGAACTGCCGCTGGCCGAGGTGGTGCTGGACTTCTTCGACCGCCTGAAATCGGCCACGCGCGGCTACGCCTCGATGGAATACCAGCACCTGCGTTTCGACGCCGGCCCGTTCGTGCGCGTGGACGTGCTGATCAACGGCGACCGCGTGGATGCGCTGAGCCTGATCGTGCACCGTTCGCACGCCGACCGCCGCGGCCGCGACCTGGTCGAGCGCATGAAGGAACTGATCCCGCGCCAGCAGTTCGACGTGGCCATCCAGGCCGCCATCGGCGCGCAGGTCATCGCGCGCTCCACGGTCAAGGCGTTGCGCAAGAACGTGCTGGCAAAATGCTACGGTGGCGACGTCAGCCGCAAGAAGAAACTGCTGGAAAAACAGAAGGAAGGCAAGAAGCGCATGAAGCAGGTCGGCCGGGTGGAAATCCCGCAGGAAGCGTTCCTGGCCGTGTTGAAGGTTGATAAATAAAGCCGGGACCAGGGACCAGGGACCGGGGACCGGAAAATGGCAGCGCGCCTCCGGTCCCCGGCCCCCGGTCCCCGGTCCCGGCTCCAAAGGAGCCATCCATGGCATTCGATTTCGCCGCATTGTTGCTGGGCCTGACCGTCCTGTTCGGTCTGGTCTGGGCGCTGGATCGCATATTCCTCTATCGGCGCCGCAAGCGCCGTGCCGCCGAGAAGGGCGAAAAGCCGCGCGACCCGTGGCCGGTGGACTGGGCGCGCTCGCTGTTTCCGGTGGTGCTGGCGGTGCTGCTGCTGCGCTCGTTCGTGGCCGAGCCGTTCCGCATCCCGTCCGGTTCGATGATGCCGACGCTCAACGTGGGCGACTTCATCCTGGTCAACAAGTTCGCCTACGGCCTGCGCCTGCCGGTGTTCCACGACGAAATCGTCGACCTGGGCGAGCCCAGGCGGGGCGACATCATCGTGTTCCGCCCGCCGTGGCAACCGGACCAGAACTGGATCAAGCGCGTGGTCGGCGTGCCGGGCGACCGCGTGGTGGTCCGGGGCGAGAAGGTGTGGGTCAACGGCAAGCGGGTGCCGACCGACGTCATCGGCCCCTACCAGGGCGACGCGGACGAGAAGGAACAGCGCAAGGTCATGCGCCATGGTGGTATCGTGCTGCGCGAGCACCTCGGCGGCATCGAGCACAAGATCATCGAAATGCCGGCCTTCAACGTGGCGCCCGGCGTGCCCAGCAGCATCAACCCGGAAATCGTGCCGCCGAACTGCTATTTCGTGATGGGGGACAACCGCGACAACAGCGAAGATAGCCGTTATGAGGGCTGCGTCCCGGAAAAGAACCTGGTGGGCAAGGCATTCTTCATCTGGTTCAGCTTGTCGTCGTTGTCGCGCATAGGCACCATACTGCACTGAACCATCGTGCCAACTTTCGATACCGGCCTGCCCGAACGGCAGTCAGGGGGAGACTAGGATCATGCAATCCAGACAATCGGGCATCACGCTGGTCGGCTTCATCGTGATCTTGCTGATCGCCGGCTTCTTTGCCTACATGGCCATGAAGCTGGTGCCGCCGTACATGGACTATTTCGGCGTGTCCAAGGCCATGGAACAGGTGGCGACCGAAGGCGTGAACGGCAAGACGAAGAACGACGTCCGCCGCGACTTCATGTTCAAGCTGAGCTTCCAGTACGCCGACCAGGTCATCGAGCCCAACGACATCAAGTTCGTGCGCGTCGACGGCGGCACCAACATGAACGTGGCCTACGACCAGCGCGTGCATTTCATCTACAACATCGACTTCCTGCTGCATTTCGAGAAGACCATCAAGCTGCAGGGCAACCTGTATTACTGACGCCGCGCCGGCCCGTAACCGTTATCATGTCGGCCATGCAAACCGTGGCTGACTGGTCAAGCACGTGCCCGAGAAACTCGATTACACCTTCCGCGACCCGCAACTGGCCGAGCTGGCTCTGACCCACCGCAGCGTGGGCCGGCCCAACAACGAGCGCATGGAGTTCCTGGGCGACTCGCTGGTCAACATGCTGGTCGCCGAAATGCTGTACGAGGCCCATCCGCACGCCAGCGAGGGCGAGCTGTCGCGGCTGCGCGCGCAGTTGGTCAACGGCCATGCGCTGGCCGGGGTGGCCCGCGAGCTGGAGCTGGGCGAACGACTGCACCTGGGGCCGGGGGAGATGAAAAGCGGCGGCCACCGCCGCGATTCGATCCTGGCCGACGCCTTCGAGGCGATGCTGGCGGCGGTGTACCTGGACGGCGGGTTCGCGGCATGCCGCGACGTGGTGCGAGCGCTTTTCGGCCGGCGCGTGGACGCCATGCCGCGCTCGCGAAAGGACGCCAAGACGCGCTTGCAGGAGTGGCTGCAGGCGCGCGGATTCGAGCTGCCGCACTACGAGCTGGTCGGCAGCCACGGCGAGGACCACGCCAAGACCTTCGACGCCGTCTGCCGCATCGGCGAGCCGCTCGAGCTGCGCGTCGAGGGGCGCGGCAGCAGCCGGCGCGCCGCCGAGCAGCAGGCTGCCGAAACCGTGCTCGAGAAGCTCGTGAAAGGCGACGCGGCATGAGTGGCCCGGTCGCCCCGAAGAAGGATGATTTCCACTGCGGCCTGGTGGCCCTCGCCGGGCGTCCCAACGTGGGCAAATCGACCCTTCTCAACGCCATGATCGGGTTCCGGCTGAGCATCGTCAGCCCGCGTCCGCAGACCACCCGGCACCGCATCCTCGGCATCTCCACCCGCGAACAGGGCCAGATCCTGTACGTGGACACCCCGGGCCTGCACCGGGGCGCCAGGCGCGCCATGAACCGCAGTCTCAACCGCGCGGCACGCTCGGCCATCGCCGAGGTGGACGTGGCCGTGCAACTGGTGGAGGCGGGGCGCTGGACCGACGAGGACGAGGCCGTGCACGCGGCCCTGATGGAGCGGCGCATGCCGCGCCTGCTGGCGGTCAACAAGACCGACCGCGAGAAGGACAAGCGCGCGCTGCTGCCTTTCGTGTCCGCAATCACCGACGAACACGCCTTCGACGAAGTGTTCTACGTCAGCGCGCTGAAGCGCGAGGGGCTGGATGCGCTGGAGGAGGGCATCATCCGGCACCTGCCGTGCCAGGGCGCGATCTACGACGCCGACGAGGTCACCGACCGCAGCGAGCGCTTCCTGGCCGCCGAGATGGTGCGCGAGCAGTTGATGCTGCGCCTGGACCAGGAACTTCCCTACGCGACCACCGTGGTCATCGAGCAGTTCGGCGACCGTCCCGACGGCGTGACCGAAATCCATGCCGTGATCTGGGTCGAGCGCGAAGGCCAGAAGGCGATCGTCATCGGGCGCGGCGGCGAGCGCCTGAAAACCATCGGCAGCAATGCCCGCCGCGTGATGGAACGGGTTTTCGAGCGGCGCGTGTACCTGCGCCTGTGGGTCAAGGTGCGCGAGGGCTGGGTGGATGACGAATCGGCCCTCAGGCGGTTCGGATATACCGACTGAGGCAGGGCGGGCACGGCCCGCCGATACGGCTTCGAACGGCGGGCCGTGCCCGCCCTGCCTGCTTGTTCCCCGCTTCCGAACATGATTGTCCAGCAACAACCCGCCTACATCCTGCATGCACGACCCTGGCGCGAGACTTCGCTGCTGCTGGAGTGCCTGACGCGCGACCACGGCCGCGTGGGCATGGTCGCGCGGGGAGCCCGGCGACCGCGCGCGCGGACTTCGCAGTCGGAATTGCAGCCGTTCCAGGAACTGGTCCTGGATTATTCCCAGCGCGGCGAACTCGGCACCCTGCGCGCGGCCGAAACCGTGCACCACCCGCGCGTGCTCGAAGGCACGGCGCTGCTGGCGGGGTTGTACATGAACGAGCTGGTGGTGCGCATGAGCGGTCGCCAGGACCCGCATTCCGGGCTGCATGCCGTTTACCGGCAGGCCGTGCGGCGGCTGGCCGCGGAGCCGGCGGTGGCGTGGACGCTGCGGCGCTTCGAGCGCGACTTCCTCGCGGCGCTGGGCTACGCCATGGAACTGGAACACGTGGCCGACACCGGCCTGCCGCTCGATCCGGAAGCGACCTACCGGTACGTGCCCGAGCACGGGGCGACGCCGTCGTCGGCGACGACGGGGACCGTCGTGCTCGGCAGCGACCTGCTGGCGCTGGCTGCCGACCGCATGCCCGATGCCGAGGGCATGCGGCGCCTGCGCAGGCTCTCGCGCGGGGTGCTGTTGCATCATCTGGGCGGGGTGTCGCTGCGTTCGTGGCAGGTCCTGGCCGGCACCGCGAGGCGGAGTTGAGCGTCAACCCGGGACGTGGTGCACGGCATGCCGGAGGCGGTTTTCTATTCGGCCTGCGCCAGGGCCTCCAGCGTGCCGGAAAGCACGTCGCGGAACTGCTGCAGGTCCCGGTCCGAAACCGGCGCGCCCTCGTCCAGCTTGCGTTTCAGCCTGCGGGTGGCCGCGGCCAGGGCCGTGGCTCCGCAGAATCCGCACGAAGCCAGCAGGCGGTGCAGGCGCTCGCTCAGCTCGGCACCCCGGCAGGCCTTGCGGTCCAGCTCGCCCGACAGGCGATCCAGTTCGCGGACGAAGAGCTTGCGCAGGGCCGACACCGACTCGACGCTGCCGCTGTTGTCGAGGGCGGACGCGTCGTCGAGGATCGGGCCGGCGCTCTCCGGCATCGCCGGCAGGTGCGCCTCGGCGATCCGCCGCAGGGTTTCCAGCGACACCGGCTTGAGCACGGTGCCGGCAAAACCTATGTGGCGGAACTGGTTGCCTTGCGCCGGGTCGAGCTCGGCACTGGTGGCCAGGGCGGGGCTGGCGTGGGAAGCGGCATCGGGCTCCCCGCGCAGGACCGAAAGGATGTGGACGGCGCCGAAGTCGGGCATCCGGCAATCCAGCAGCAGCAGGTCGTAGCGGTGCCCGCGGGCCAGGCGCAGCGCCTGTTCCCCCGTGGTGGCAAGGTCGACCCGGCAGTGCATGCCCCGGAAGGCGATCGAGAAGAACCTGCCGCTGGGACCGTCGTCCTCGGCGACCAGCACGCGGGCGCGGTGGCCGGGCTCGGCGACGGCTTCGTCTTGAGTCATGGCCGTTTCCCTGGCATTGAAGCTGTATTTGGCACAATACACGCCAACGATCCACGATCAAACCCCCGCATGCGCTTTCGACCCGGCCAGACCATCGCGACAGCCAGGGCACTGATGTGCCTGGGGATGCTTGTCTGGTGCGGCTGGGCGCAGGCCGCCATCGACGTGACCGCCAGGCGCATGTCCATGCACGACACGCAGCTGGAACAGGTGCACCTGCGGCTGGACAAGGGCAGCAAGGGACACCTGCACATGGCGCTCACGGCCGCCAGCGTGGACATGCCCTCGCTGGGCTGGCGGAACGTCGGCATGCGCCTTGACGGCACCGTGGCCCGCGGCGGGAAAGGCGTCTGGATCTTCGATGGCCAGGTCGAACTGCAGGGCGCCCCCGGGGGGCTGATGAGCGACAGCGACCTGCGCCTGACCATGGACATCAACACCAACAACATCGACGTCAGCGTGGTCCAGGGCGCGGCCAGGGTGAATGCGGCCCTGCCGCTGGACCAGCCCTCGCATGCCCGCATCAAGCTGGACAAGCTGCCGCTGCAATGGCTGCAGGGGTTGCTGGCGCGGGCCTGGTCGGGACGGCTCACGGGCGGGCGGCTGAGCGGCACGGTGGCGGTCGACGTGGGCTCCGACGGCCTGCGCAGCTCCGGCGAGCTGTCGCTCAGCGGCGCGGGGTTCGAAAGCAGGGACGGCACCATGGCCGGGCAGGGACTCGGCGCACGCGGTAGGGTGACGCTGGATACCAGCGGCGCCGACGACACCATCAATGCCGACCTCAGCCTCAGCGACGGGCAACTGCTGCTGGGCTCGCTCTACGCCGACCTGCCGAAGCACGACGTGCACCTGGCGCTGGACGCGGTCATGCAGGCCCACGGCACGGTCCTGCGCACCCTGCGCTTCACCGACCCGGGCGCGTTGCACGTCGACGGGTCGATGGTGCTGGCCGGCGACGGCAGCGTGCGCAACCTGCACCTGGGACAGTTCAGTGCCCGCCTGCCGACGGCCTACCAGCGCTACGGCAAGGCCTGGCTGGCCACGATGGGCTTTTCCGACCTGCGCACCAGCGGGTATCTGGACGGCAGCGTGTGGAAGGATTCCCATGGCTGGCGCGCGTTCCGGTTCGATGCCCGCGACGTGGACATCCGCGGCGACGGCCGGCTGGCCGTGCAGGGCCTGAACGGCGGTTTCGACTGGCGCCGCGGCAGCGACCGGCCGGCCACGACCCTGTCCTGGCAATCGCTGGGTTTCTACCGCATCGCCCTGGGCGCGGCCAGCGCGCGCTGGCAAAGCCGCCAGGGCCGCCTGACCCTGCTGGCGCCGCTGACGGTGCCGGTGCTCGGCGGCCGTTTGCGCGTGAGCGAACTGGACTGGAACCCGCAGGCGGCCGGGGGGCGCCATTTGCAGACCGCGGTGGCGATCACGGACGTGGACGTGCGCCGCCTGTGCGAAGCGCTGGGATGGCCGAAGTTTTCCGGCACCCTGGGCGGCGCCGTGCCCGGCCTGCGCTATGCCGGCGACCACATCGAGCTCGAGGGCGGCCTGTCGCTCAGCGTGTTCGGCGGCAACGTGAACGTGACGCGCCTGTCGCTGCAGCATCCCTTCGGCAGCTCGCCGGTGCTGGTCGGCGACGTCAGCCTGCAGAACCTGGACCTGGCGGCGCTGACCAGCGTGTTCGACTTCGGCCGCATCACCGGCCGCCTCGACGGCAGCATCGACGACATGCGCATGGTGGACTGGCGTCCGGTGGCCTTCGAGGCGTCGCTGCTGACCGAGGGCAAGGGCCGCATCAGCCAGCGCGCGGTCAAGAACCTGACCTCGGTGGGCGGCGGCGGCATGGCCGCGGGCCTGCAGGGAGCGGTGCTGAAACTGTTCGACAGCTTCGGCTACGAACGCATCGGGCTCAACTGCACCCTGCAGGGGTCGGTATGCGAAATGAGCGGGCTGAAACCGGTCGACGACGGCTATCTCATCGTCGACGGGCGCGGCCTGCCGCACCTGACGGTCATCGGCCACCAGCACCGGGTCAGCTGGCCGGTGCTGGTGTCGCGCCTCAAGGCGGCCGTCGAGAGCGGCGGCCCGGTCGTCGAATGAAAGACGCAAGGGTGGGCGCGAATCCCCATCTGTGTGATCATTCCGGCATATCCCCCGCCGGGGTCGATGGAGTAGAGACCGATGCGTAAAAGCCTGTTGTGCCTGTCCGTGTTGCTGCTGACCGCCCTGGCCGGGTGCGTCACCATCAATGTCTATTTCCCGAAGGCGGCGGCCGAGAAGGCGGCCAGCCATTTCATCGGCTCGGTGATCGGGGACGAGGCCGTGCCCGCCGGCGCGTCGTCGACGTCCGCACCGGCTTCTTCGGAGGATGCACGACCGGCGTCCGATGCCGACCACGACCAGCCGCTGGCCAGCCGCGTGCTCGATTTCCTGGTGCCCGCCGCACACGCCGCCGACACTCCCGACCTGCGCATCAACACGCCGGAAGTGAACGCCATCCACGCGCGCATGCGCCAGCGTTACAAGCAGACCATGAAGCAGTTGCTGGACGACGGCGTGATCGGCTTCACGCAGAACGGCATGGTTGCCGTGCGCGATCCTTCCGCCGTTCCGCTGGCCCGGCGCGCCATGGTCAACAGCGCCGTGGCCGACGACAACCGCGACCGCGACGCCCTGTACCGGGCGATCGCCAAGGCCAACGGCCATCCGGAATGGGAAGCGAAAATCCGCAACATCTTTGCCGACCTGTGGATCCGCAAGGCGCACGACGGCTGGTATTACCAGACGGCCGGCGGCGCCTGGACGCGCAAGTAATCCCTTCGGCATGACGTTTCCCGCCCGGGTGGAAACGCCCGGGCAGGGTATTTTGCAACCATGAAGAAACCACTCCGGGTCGATACCGAAATCACCGATCTTTCCCACGACGGGCGCGGCGTGGCGCATGTCGAGGGCAAGGCCCTGTTCGTCGACGCCGCGCTGCCGGGGGAAAAGGTGCAGGTGGCGATCACGCGCCGGCACCGGCATTTCGACGAGGGCAGGGTGGTCGAGTTCTTCAGCCGTTCGCCCGAGCGCGTCGAACCGCGTTGCCGGCATTACGCCGTCTGCGGCGGCTGCTCGCTCCAGCACATGGCGCCCGCGGCGCAGATCCGCGCCAAGCAGCAGGTCCTGGCCGACAATTTCGAGCGCATCGGCAAGGTCAAACCGGAGCAGTGGCTGGCGCCGCTGACCGGCGACACCTGGGGCTATCGCCGGCGCGGACGCCTGTCGGTGCGGCGCGTCGTCAAGAAGGGCCGCGTGCTGGTCGGGTTCCGTGAAAAGGCCAATCCGCGCTACGTTGCCGACATCGTCCGTTGCGACGTGGTGCACCCGCGCCTGGGCGAGCGCATCGGCGCCCTGGGCGAAATGATCGACGCCCTGGATGCCGCCGCCGACATCGCGCAGATCGAGTTCGCCGCCGGCGACGACACGGTGGCGCTGGTGTTCCGCCACCTCAAGCCGCTCGGCCAGCGCGACCTCGACATCCTTGCCGCCTTCGGCCGCGAGCACGGCTTCGCTATCTACCTGCAGCCGGGCGGCAACACCAGCGTGCACCCGTTGTGGCCGGAGCACCCGCGGCTCGCGTTCCGTTTCGACGACGACGCGCTGGAACTGGATTTCCGGCCACTGGACTTCATCCAGGTCAATGGCGACATGAACCGGCGCATGCTCACGCACGCGTTGCAACTGCTCGACCCGCAACCGGACGAGCGCGTGCTGGACCTGTTCTGCGGCCTGGGCAACTTCACCCTGCCGCTGGCACGGCGCTGCGCCGAAGTGGCCGGCGTGGAAGGCGAGCACGCATTGGTCGAGCGCGCCGATGCGAATGCCGCCAACAACGGCATCGGCAACGCGCGCTTCCACGTCGCCAACCTGTTCGAGGACCAGTCCCGGAGCGCATGGGCGCGCCGGGACTGGGACAAGATCCTGCTCGATCCGCCGCGCGCCGGCGCCGACAAGGCGCTGGAATACCTGCCGCGCAAGGCCACGCGGCGCGTGGTGTACGTGTCCTGCCATCCCGCCTCGCTGGCGCGCGACGCCGGCATCCTGGTCCGCGAGCACGGCTTCGTCCTGCGTTCGGCGGGGGTCATGGACATGTTTCCGCACACCGCGCATGTCGAGTCCATCGCGATGTTCGAGCGGCCGGGGCGCTGACCGCCATGGGCGTGGAAATCGAGCGCAAGTTCCTGCTTGCCGACGACCGCTGGCGTTCGCAGGTCGCTTCCAGCCGCCGCATGGTCCAGGGTTACCTGGTCGATGCCGAGGCGCTGGAGCGGGGCCTGGCGCGCAGTTCGGTGCGCGTGCGCGTGTCCGGCGACGAGGCCTGGCTCAACGTCAAGTCGGCCGAACCCGGCATCCGGCGCAGCGAGTTCGAGTACCCGCTGCCGTTGCCGGACGCCGAGGTCATGCTGCGCGACCTGTGCCGCGGCCGCGTCGAGAAGATCCGCCATCTGGTGCCGGTGCAGGGCCACGTGTTCGAAATCGACGAGTTCCGGGGGGATAATGCGGGTCTGGTCGTGGCCGAGCTGGAATTGCCGTCCACGCACGCCGCGTTTCCGCATCCGCCCTGGCTGGGGCGCGAGGTAAGCCACATGCCGCGCTACTGCAACGTCAACCTGATCACGCATGCCTGGTGCGACTGGAGCGAGGCCGAGCGCGCCGGGGAGGTGGCCTGATGCTCCTGATCGGCCTGGCCGGCACGACCCTGTCGTCCCGCGAGCGCGAGCAGCTGGTGGCGCCCCAGGTCAGCGGCGTGGTGCTGTTCGCGCGCAATTTCGCCTCGCGCGACCAGTTGCAGGACCTGGTCGACGACCTGCGCAACCTGCGCGACGACGATGCCTTCGTGATCGCCGTGGACCAGGAAGGCGGGCGGGTGCAGCGCTTCCGCGGCGAGTTCACGCCGCTGCCCGCGCTGGCCGGCCTGGGCCGCGTGTGGGACCGCGACGCGCAGCGTGCCGTGGCGCTGGCCGAGGAACATGCCTGGCTGATGGCGAGCGAACTGCGCGCCGTGGACGTCGACCTGAGCTTCGCTCCGGTGCTGGACCTGGGCCGCGGCAACCGCGCCATCGGCACGCGGGCCCTGCACGCCGACCCGGCGGTCGTGTCCGAACTCGGCCAGGCTTACGTGCGCGGCATGCACCTGGCCGGCATGGCGGCCACGCTGAAGCATTTTCCCGGCCACGGCTCGGTGCGGGCCGACACGCACGAGGACGTGGCGGTCGATCCGCGCGGGCTGGACGCCATGCGCGACGAGGACATGCTGCCCTTCGTCGATGCGCTGGACAGCGGCGCCGAGGCGGTGATGATGGCGCACGTCGTCTACCCGGCCGTGGACACCGCGCCGGCCGGCCAGTCGCGTGCGTGGATCGGGGACATCCTGCGCGGCGAGCTCGGTTTCCGCGGGCTGGTGTTCAGCGACGACATCAGCATGGCGGCCGCCGGTGCCGCCGGCGGCGTGGCGGACCGCATCCGGGCGCACCGCGAGGCCGGCTGCGACCTGATCCTGGCCTGCCAGCCCGACGCCGTGGCCCCGGCCCTGTCCGCCACGCACGGCATGGCGGCATGCGATCCGGCGCGCGTGGCCGGCCTGCGCGGCGCCGTCGCCAGCACCTGGGACGCACTCGAGGACAATCCCCAGCGCGACCAGTTCCTGGTCGACATCGATGCCCTGAACGACGAGGAGACCGCATGACGCCGCCACCCCTCAGCGAAGCCCTGCGCCACGCCGAGATCCTGTTCGACGACGCGACGCTGCAGTCGGCCATCGAGCGCATGGGCCGGGAAATCGACGAGGCGCTCGCCGGCGAGCCGGCCGTGCTCCTGACCGTGATGAACGGCGCCTTGGTGTTCGCCGCCAGGCTGGCGCTGGGCATCCGCACGGACCTGCAGTTCGACTACGTGCACGCCACGCGCTACCACGACAACCGTGCCGGCAAGCTGCGCTGGCTGCGCAAGCCGCAGGCCGACCTGGCCGGGCGCACGGTGCTGCTGGCCGACGACATCCTCGACGAGGGCCACACGCTCAAGGCCGTGCGCGATGCCTGCCTGGAGCTCGGCGCCGCGCGCGTGCTGGTGGCGACGCTGTGCACCAAGGTCCACGACCGCCGCATCGACGGCATCGAGGCCGACTTCAACGGCGTCGACGTGCCCGACCGCTACGTGTTCGGCTACGGCATGGACTATCACGAACAGGGCCGCAACCTGCCGGCCATCCATGCGCTCGCCGACGGGGCACCGGCATGACGGGACGCGCGCCGGCCCTGGCTGTCATCGGCGGCAGCGGCTTCTACCGGCTCGCGGCCATGGCCGATGTCGAGCGGCACGCCGTGGACACGCCGTTCGGAAAACCCTCCGCCGACATCGTGGTCGGGCAGTTCGGCCGCTGCCGCACGGCCTTCCTGGCCCGCCACGGCGAAGACCACCAATGGGCGCCGCACCGCGTCAACTACCGCGCCAACCTCTGGGCGCTGCACCATCTCGGCGTACGCAGGATCGTCGCCATCAACGCCGTGGGCGGCATCCGCGAAGACATGCAACCGCGCACCGTGGCGGTGCCGGACCAGCTCGTCGACTACACCCACGGCCGCGCCGCCAGCTTCTGCGACGCCGAGGGTGCGCAGGTGCGCCATGTCGATTTCACCGAGCCCTACAGCGCCGGCCTGCGCCGCGGCCTGCTGGACGCGGCTGCCGGGGCCGGCGTGGCCGTCGTCGACGGCGGCTGCTACGGCGTCACCCAGGGGCCGCGCCTGGAAACCCGCGCCGAGATCGCGCGCCTGCATCGCGACGGCTGCGACCTGGTCGGCATGACCGGCATGCCCGAGGCCGTGCTGGCGCGCGAGCTGGACATGGACTACGCCTGCCTGGCGCTGGTGGCGAACTGGGCGGCGGGCCGCGACCCGGACGGCGCCCCGGCCATCAGCGTGGACGAGATTTTCGCCCACCTGGAAGCGGCCACGGCGGATGTGCATGCCATCCTCGAAAGATGGCCGCCGGATTGACCCGTTTTCGCACGCAAACCGGCCGGTTCGCGATCCGGATTGCGGAAATATGGCGACGGGCCATGTACGGATTGGTCGATATGTGCGTCAGGCGCCTTGCATTTGGCATGAAAACGCGGTGATACTCTGGTACGCACGGGCGCCGACGCGGGAACAGGGCTGCGTGAGGCTCGCGCAATCGTTTCACGTGAGGGGTTTTTTCAAATGCGTTTTGGTACAGTCAAATGGTTCAACGACGCCAAGGGCTTCGGTTTCATCGCGCCCGAGGATGGTGGTGACGACGTGTTCGTGCACTATTCGGCCATCAATTCCACGGGCTTTCGCAGCCTCAAGGAAGGCCAGCGTGTCAGCTTCGAAGTGACCGAGGGCCCGAAAGGAGCACAGGCTTCCGCCGTGGCGGCCGTCGAATAAGCCTCGTCGAACCATGCATCACGAAAACCCGCGCCCCCGTGGCGCGGGTTTTTTCTTGCCTGCCGATTGAAACCGCTGTCCCATGCATGCATATTTCCCCTGTCGTCCCAAATACGGAGGTTCCATGAACGCGACCCGACAACTGCATGATCTTGGCCAGAGCCTGTGGCTGGACAACATCACCCGCGACATGCTCGATGACGGCACCCTGGAACGTCACATCGAGGAATACACGCTGACCGGGTTGACCTCCAATCCGAGCATTTTCGACAAGGCGATCACCGGCACCAGTTCCTACGACGACGCCATTCGCGAAAAGGCCGGGCAGGGCAAGTCGGGCGAGGAGCTGTTCATCGAGCTGGCGCTGGAGGACCTGAACCGCGCCGCCGCGCTGTTCAAGCCGGTGCACGAGGCCACCCACGGCGTCGACGGCTGGGTGTCCATGGAGGTGTCGCCGCTGCTGGCGAACGACACGCCCGCCACCATCAAGGCGGCCGCCGGCATCCATCACCAGGCGGCGTGCGACAACCTGTTCGTGAAGATCCCGGGCACCCCCGAGGGCGTGCCGGCCATCGAGGAATCCATCTTCGCCGGCGTGCCGATCAACGTGACCCTGCTGTTCTCGCGCGAGCAGTATCTTGCCGTGGCCGAGGCCTACATGCGCGGCATCGAGCGCCGCATCGAGGCCGGGCTGGACCCGAAGGTGGCCTCGGTGGCGTCGGTGTTCATCAGCCGCTGGGACGTGGCGGTGCAGGACGAAGTGCCGGAGGAAATGCACAACAAGCTCGGCATCGCCATGGGCGGACGCGTCTACCGCGCCTATCTCGACATGCTGGCGTCCGAACGCTGGCAGAAACTGGCCAGGGCCGGCGCGCAGCCGCAGCGCCTGCTCTGGGCCAGCACCAGCGCCAAGGATCCGAAGGCGCCGGACACGCTGTACGTCACCGCGCTGGCCGCGCCGGACACCATCAACACCGTGCCGGGCAAGACCATCCGGGCCTTCGCCGACCACGGCGAGGTGCGGGGCCCGATGTCCACCGACAGCAGCGACGCCGAGGCCATGCTGAAGCGCTTCGAGGACGCCGGCGTGGACGTCGAAGCGCTGGCGCACAAGCTGCAGGTCGACGGCGCCGCGTCCTTCGTCAAGTCCTGGAAGGACCTGCTCGACCACATCGCCGAGCAGAGCAAGGCGCTGGCCGATTCGTGATCGCGTGAAGATGTTTCGACGCCGGATGGACGGGCAGGCCGGCTCAAGCCGAAGGTGGAGCCGGCGTGGCGTGATACGGGTTCGAGCGGGTGCCTGGCGATGATCGCCGGATCCGTCGCTGCGCTCCTTGATCCGGCCTGTGCGGGAGGGACGACGGGGACGCCGGTCATGCCGCAAACTGCAACCGTGCGAGTTCCGCGTACAAGCCGCCCTCGGCAATCAGGCTGTCGTGCGTGCCCTGGGCGACGATCTGTCCCTGGTCCATCACCACGATGCGGTCGGCGCGTTGCACCGTGGCCAGGCGGTGCGCGATGACCAGCGTGGTGCGGCCGTGTTCCAGCCGTGCCAGTGCCTGCTGGATGGCAGCTTCCGATTGCGCGTCCAGCGCCGAGGTGGCTTCGTCCAGCAGCAGCAGCGGCGCATCGTGCAGGATCGCGCGGGCGATCGCGATGCGCTGGCGCTGGCCGCCGGACAGGCGCACGCCGCGTTCGCCCAGTTCCGATTCGTAGCCCTCGTCGAGCGCGCGGATGAAGGCATCGGCCTCGGCCGCCATGGCCGCGGTCTGCACGTCGTCCAGGCTCGCGCCGGCCAGGCCGAAGCGGATGTTGTCGGCGGCGCTGCCGGCGAAGATCACCGTCTCCTGCGGCACCAGTGCCATGGCGCCGCGCAATTCAGGCAGGGCCAGTGCACGCAGGTCCACCCCGTCCAGCGTGATGCTGCCGCTTTGCGGATCGTAAAAACGCAGCAGCAGGTTGAACACGGTGCTCTTGCCGGCGCCGGACGGGCCGACCAGCGCCACGGTCTCGCCGGGCTCGACGGCCAGCGTGAAATCCTGCAGGGCCGGGGC
>CAZBZD010000030.1:0-14652 GCA_964496295.1 uncultured Rhodanobacteraceae bacterium
CGGAGGAAAACACCGGGTCGAGGAAGCCGAAGGCGTCGCCGACCAGCATCCAGCCCGGTCCGCCGAGGCGGCTGGCGTCGTAGGAATAGTTGCCGGTGGCCTGCACGCGGTCGTCGACGAGGGTGGCGTTTTCCAGCCGTTTCCACATCGCCGGATTGGTTTTCAGCATCTCGAAAAAGAATTCGCGCTGGCTGCCGCGGCGCCGCTTGAAATGGTCCGGCCCAGCGACGATGCCGACGCTCATGAGGCCGTCGCGCAGGGGAATCAGCCAGGCCCAGCCGTCCTGTCCGAAGCGGTACAGGCTGACGTTGCCGGCGTGCTCGCCCTGGCGGAACTCGGCGCCGGTGAAATGGCCGAACAGGGCCGCGGTCTGGTGCTTGCGGTTCCTGCGCTTGATTTTCTTCCTGCCGGCCAGGAACGCGTCGCGGCCGCTGGCGTCGACGACGTAGCGGGCACGGATGCGGCGCTCGCCCGCGGCGTCGCGCAGCGTGGCCAGCGACTCGCGCTTGCCGCGCTGCTCCACCGCGGTGACGCGCACGCCGTCGCGCATGTCGGCGCCGGCTTCGCGCGCGTGCTCGAACAGCATCTGGTCGAATTCCTGGCGGTACACCTCGAACGAGTGCGGCGGGCTGGAGCCCAGCGCGCGGCAGAAGTCGAAGGTGTTGTAGCCGCGCTCGTTGTCGGCCTCGAAATCGGCGCCGGCCTTGTACTTGCCCAGCGCGCGCACCTTGTCCATCACGCCCAGGCGCTCGAAGATCGGCAGGTTCATCGGCAGCAGCGACTCGCCGATGTGGAAGCGCGGGTGGCGTTCCTTCTCCAGGCCGACCACCGACCAGCCGCGCCGCGCCAGCAGCGTGGCCACCGTGCTGCCGGCCGGCCCGCCGCCGATGACCAGCACGTCGCAACTTGCCGTGTCGGCCTGCGCCGTCGAACCCATCGTGTCCCTCTCCTCGTGTCGGGGTGCCCTCGGTGGCGCCAGACTAGCGCATCGCGGCAGGACCGGCGAGCATCGCCCGCGCCGGCGGCCGCTCCCGCCGGCCAGCCCCTGCCGGCTTGACGAAGCGGCTATCCTGTCGCGCATGCTCAACCCGCAACAACGCCTTGCCGTGGAACATGCCGACGGCCCCCTGCTGGTGCTGGCCGGCGCCGGTTCCGGCAAGACCTCGGTGATCACGCAGAAGATCGCCTGGCTGATCGCGCGCCGCGGCATGCCGGCGGGCAAGATCGCCGCCATCACCTTCACCAACAAGGCCGCGCGCGAGATGCGCGAGCGCGTGGGCAAGCTGGTGTCCGCCGAGGCCGCGCAGGCGCTGACGGTGAGCACGTTCCATGCGCTGGGCCTGAAATTCCTGCACGTCGAGCACGAGCGCGCGGGCCTGCGGCGCAATTTCTCGGTGCTGGATGCCGATGATGCCGGCGCCATCGTCAAGGAGCTGGCGCCCAAGGGCATCAAGCCCGATGCGCTGTGGCAGCTGAAGTCGCTGCTGTCGCGGGCCAAGAACGCCGGCCTGACGCCGGAGCAGGCGATGGCCGCCGCGCGCGCGCCGCGCGAGGTCGAGGCGGCGACCATCTACGAGCTCTACCAGAAGCGCCTGGCGGCCTGGAACGCGGTCGATTTCGACGACCTGATCCGCCTGCCGCTGGCCGTGCTCGAAGCCGATGCCGGGGTGCGCGCCGAATGGGGCGAGCGCCTGCGCTACCTGCTGGTCGACGAATACCAGGACACCAACGACGCGCAGTACCGCTTGCTGAAATGCCTGGCCGGCACGCGCGGTGCCTTCACCTGCGTGGGTGACGACGACCAGTCGATCTACGCCTGGCGCGGCGCCAACCCGGAAAATCTCGACCAGCTGGCGCGCGACTGGCCGAGCCTGCGCGTGATCAAGCTGGAACAGAACTACCGTTGCAGCGGACGCATCCTGCGCGCGGCCAACGCGCTGATCGGGAACAATCCGCACCTGCACGTCAAGAAACTCTGGAGCGAACATCCCGAAGGCCCGCAGATCCGCGTGCTGGAATGCAACGACGCCGAGCACGAGGCCGAGCGCCTGGCCGGCATCGCCACCTACCTGGCCGACAAGCACAAGGCGCGCTGGCACGAGTTCGCCGTGCTCTATCGCGGCAACCACCAGGCGCGCGCGCTGGAAAAGGCGCTGCGTCTGGCGCGCGTGCCCTACCACTTGAGCGGCGCGCTGAGCTTCCTCGACCGCGTCGAGGTCAAGGACGTGCTGTGCTACCTGCGCCTGATCGCCAACCCCAGCGACGACGCGGCGTTTTTGCGCATCGTCAACGTGCCGCGCCGCGAGATCGGCGCCACCACGCTGGAAAAACTGGGGCACCTCGCGCAATCGAAACACCTGCCGCTGCTGGAGGCGGCGCGTTCGGACACGGTGCTGCAGCAACTGGCCTCGCGTCCGGCCTCCGCACTGGCCGGTTTCGTCGACCTGATCGACGGCCTGCGCCGCGATGCCGTGCGCCTGTCGGCCGCCGAGCTGGCCGAACACGTCATCCGGCGCACCCGTTACGCCGAGCACCTGGCCGCCGCGACGCCGCAAGCGACCTTGCGCGAGCGCCGCCTGGCCAACCTGCGCGAACTGACCGAATGGTTCCAGGCCATGGGCAAGGACGGCGCCGTGGGCGACCTGGCCGCGCAACTGGCCCTGCTCGGCCATGCCGACCGCGACGACGCCGGCAACGCGATGCGCCTGATGACGCTGCATTCGGCCAAGGGGCTGGAGTTCCGCTTCGTGTTCATCGTCGGCTGCGAGGACGGCACCCTGCCGCACGAGGGCGCCATCGAGGAAGGCCGCATCGAGGAAGAGCGGCGCCTGATGTACGTCGGCATCACCCGCGCCAAGGAGTTGCTGACCCTGACCTGGTCGCGGCGCACGCGCCGCTTCGGCGAAATCCACGCCAACCGGCCCAGCCGTTTCCTCGACGAGCTGCCGCAGGACGACCTGCACTGGCAGGGCCGCGATCCCGAAGCCGACGCCGCCGTCACCCGCGAGACCGCCGAATCGCACCTGGCGCGCCTGTCCGCGCTCCTGTCGGACTGAGCTTGCCGTCATCGCCTTTCCGGGCCGCGGCGCAGCCGAAGTATGATCGGTACGTCATCATCGCCGGGGAACACCCATGCAACGATTGCTTGCCTGCCTGCTCGTCGCGCTTCTGGCCGGCTGCGCCACCGGCGGCGTGAAGGCGCCGCCGGCCGCGCCGGGGCCCGACGACAACCTCAACGCGGTGCTGTGGACGCAGGCCTCGCTCGAGCACGACCTGATCTGTCGCGAGGTGTACCGCCAGGCCACGCAGGTGCTGGACAAGGCGCTGGCCGACCCGACCTGGGATGCACTGAGCGCGCAGGACCGGCATGGCGATGTCGCCGGCCTGAAGCCGGCCGTGATCCTGGACATCGACGAAACGGTGCTGGACAACTCGCCCTACCAGGCGCGCCTGGTGCGCGACCACGCCACCTACGACAGCGCGACATGGGCCGACTGGGTGCGCGAGAAGTCGGCCCGGGCGTTGCCCGGCGCGGTGGCGTTCACGCGTTACGCCGCGGCCCGCGGCATTGCCGTCATCTACCTGTCCAACCGCGCGCAATCGCTGGACCGGGCCACGCTGGCCAACCTCCGCGCGGCGGGTTTTCCGGTGTCCGGCCCGGAGGCTTTTCTCGGCCTCGGGACCGAGGTGCCCGGCTGCCGGCAGGTCGGCAGTTCCAAGCATTGCCGCCGCGTGCAGGTCGCGCGCCACTACCGCGTGCTGGTGCAGATCGGCGACCAGACGGGCGATTTCCTGCAACTGCACGGCGCCACGCCGGACGCGCGCCGCGCCGAGCTGGCGCCGTACCTGGACTGGATCGGCCGGCGCTGGTTCGTGTTGCCCAACCCGACCTACGGCGACTGGGAATCGGCGCCGTTCCACGGCGATCACGCGCTGGATCCCGCCGCGCGCCGGGCGGCCAAGCTGGAGGCCCTGCGCTACCACTGAGTGCCGCAGCGGCGCTTATGCCGATCCGTGATTGGCCGCGCCCGGGGCCCGCGGGTAACGTCGGGCGCCATGTTCCGATTGCGCGCCAGCACCATCATTGCCATCACGACCACCACCGGGATTACCGGCGGTGGACGGGTGGTTGCGCGCGGATAGATCGATCGCCAACGGCCCGTCCCGAAAGGGAAGGGCTCGCGGCACACCCCTTCCCGGCACGGACGGGTCGCCCAACGAGGAGACCCGCCATGCCCGTTCACGTGTCCGATGCCCCGCCCGTCCTGCGCGTTCCGCCGCGCAGGGCGACGACCCCGCCACCGCGACGCCTGGACCTGGCCGTGATCGGCCCGGGCCGTGTCGGCCGCGCCCTGCTCGGGCAGTTGCGTGCGGCACAGCCGCGCCTGCTGCGCGAGCAGGGCCTGGATCTGCGCCTGCGCATGGTGGTCGACAGCCGCCACATGTGGCTGGACAGCGACGACGAGCAACTCGACGCCCGTGTCGGCGCGCAGACCTGGCGGCCGGCGGCGCTGGCCGAACTGGCCGCGCATCTGGGCACGTCGCGGCACGCGCTGGTCGTCGACTGCAGCGCCTGCGAGGACGTGGTGGCGCACTACGCCGAATGGCTGGCGGCCGGCATCCACGTGGTCACGCCGAACAAGCTGGCCATGAGCGGGCCGCTGGAACGCTGGCAACGCGTGCGCGCGGCGGCCGTCGGCACGCGCGCCTGCTGGCATTACGAAACCACCGTCGGCGCCGGCCTGCCGGTGCTCAAGACCCTGCGCGAGCTGCTGGATACCGGCGACGAGCTGGCCTCGATCGAGGGCATGTTCTCTGGCACCCTGGCCTGGCTGTTCCACCATCACGACGGCGACAAGCCGTTTTCGGCCCTGCTGCGCGAGGCGGTCGCGCTGGGTTACGCCGAGCCCGACCCGCGGCACGACCTGGACGGCCTGGACGTGGCGCGCAAGCTGGTGATCCTGGCGCGCGAGGCAGGGCTTACACTGTCGCTGGAAGACGTCGACGTCGATTCGCTGGTGCCGCCGGCGCTTCGGCACGTGGACCGGGAAACCTTCATGCATGCACTCGAACAACTGGACGTCCCCATGGCCCGCCATCTTGCGCGGGCCGCAAGCCGGCAGGGCGTGCTGCGCCACGTCGGCCGCCTGCATGCCGACGGCCGGGCCAGCGTGCGCCTCGAAGTGGTGCCGCGCACGCACGCCCTGGCCAACGCGCGGCTGACCGACAACATGATCGTGTTCCGCACCCGTCGCTACAACGAAAACCCGCTGGTGGTGCAAGGTCCCGGCGCCGGTCCCGAGGTGACCGCCGCCGGCGTGTTCGCCGACATCCTGCGCGTGGCCGACCGGGCGTTGCCGGCATGAGCGCACGCAAGGACATCGCGCGTGCCTGGGCGCCGGGCAGCGTCGGCAACATCGGCGTCGGTTTCGACATCCTCGGCCACAGCCTGGATGCGGTCGGCGACCGGGCCGAGGTGCGCCGCGTCGACGAGCGCGTCGTGCGCATCGCGGCCATCGGGGGTTGCGTCGCCGACCTGCCGCGCGAGGCCGGGCGCAACACCGCCGGCGCCGCATTGCTGGCCCTGCAACGCGCGCTGGGCCTGCCATTCGGTTTCGAGCTGACGCTGGAAAAAGGCATCCCGCTCGGCTCCGGCATGGGCGGCTCGGCATCCTCGGTGGTGGCCGCGCTGGTCGCCGCCAATGCCTTGCTTGATCAACCCTTGTCGCGGCAGGCGTTGTATGCGTTCGCGCTGGAGGGCGAGGCCGTGGCCAGCGGCGGCCGACATGGCGACAACCTCGGCTCGATGCTGCTGGGCGGCCTGGTGCTGGCCACGCACGACCGCCTCGAACGCATCCCCGTCCCCGACACCTGGCATGCCGCCGTGGTGCACCCGCACGCGGTGCTGGAAACGCGGCGTTCGCGCGAGGCCCTGGCCGGCGATTACGCGCTGGGCGAATTCGTCACGCAGAGCGCCAACCTGTCGCTGGTCCTGACCGGCTGTTTCAAAAGCGACGCCGGGCTGGTGCGCGCGGGGCTTGCCGACGTGCTGGTGGAGCCGCGCCGCGCGCCGCTGATCCCGGGCTTTGCCGAAGTCAAGCAGGCGGCGCTGGATCATCACGCCCTCGGCGCCAGCATTTCCGGCGGCGGCCCCAGCGCGTTCGGCTGGTTCGAAACCCGCGCCGCCGCCGAAGCCGCCGCCGCCGACATGGCCGCCGCCTTCGCCGATGCCGACCTCGGCAGCGATGCCCACGTCGCCCCCGTCAACGGCGCCGCCGCCGAGTTGCGGGACGAGACGTAACGACATGCGCACGACTACCCGTTTTCACACGTGCGGTGGCAATGCCTTGCCCCAACCCCGTTCGTCCTGAGCGTAGCGAAGCGAAGTCGAAGGACCATCCTCCTCATGCACTACACCAGCACCCGCCAGCACGCCCCCGCGGCCACCCTCGGCGAAGCCATCACCGCCGGCCTGGCTCCCGACGGCGGCCTGTATGTTCCCGACGCCATGCCGCGTGTCGATCCGCGCGTCCTGTCCCCGGACGCCACCCTGGCCGAACTCGCCGTGCCCCTGCTGGCCCCGTTTTTCGACGGCGACCCGCTGCAGGAGGCCTTGCCCGCCATTGCCGCCGAAGCCCTCGATTTCGAAGCGCCCGTGCGGGCCTTGCCATGGGCCGGTGCCGACCTGCTGGAACTGTTCCACGGTCCCACCGCCGCGTTCAAGGATTTCGGCGCGCGCTTTCTGGCCGCCTGCCTGCGTCATCTGCGTCAGCCGGACGATCCGCCGCTGACCATCCTCGTCGCCACCTCCGGCGACACTGGCGCGGCCGTCGCGGCGGCCTTCCACCGCGTGCCCGGTTTCCGCGTCTGCGTCCTGTATCCCGAAGGCCGCGTGTCGCCGCGCCAGGCACACCAGCTCGGCTGCTTCGGCGACAACGTGCGCACGCTGCGCGTGGCCGGCAGTTTCGATGCGTGCCAGCAAATGGTGAAGCAGGCCCTGGGCGACACCGAACTGCAGGCGCGCGTACCGATGAGCTCGGCCAACAGCATCAGCCTCGGTCGCCTGCTGCCGCAGATGACCTACTACGCGCAGGCCGCGCTGCGTCACCAGCGCGAACATGGCGAAGCGGCCAACTTCATCATTCCCACCGGCAACCTCGGCAATGCCCTGGCCTGCACCTGGGTGCGCGCACTGGGCCTGCCGGTCGGGCGCATCCACCTGGCCTCCAACGCCAACGCCACGCTGCCCGAATTTTTCGCCGGCGCCGACTACCGCCCGCGCGAAGGCATCGCCACCCTGGCCAACGCCATGGACATCGGCGCGCCCAGCAACTTCGAGCGCCTGCGCTGGCTGTACCGCAACGACGATGCGGCCTTGCGCGAAGCCTTCAGCGCCGGCAGCACCGGCGATGCGGCCATCCGCGAAACCGTCACCGCCGCTGCGCGCGACCACGACCTCGTCATCTGCCCGCACACCGCCACCGCCATGCACGAGCTCGAACGCCTGCGCGCCGCCGGCGACACCACCCGCTGGAGCCTCGCCGCCACCGCCCATCCGGCCAAGTTCGACAGCGTCGTCGAGCCGCTGGTCGGCCACCGTGTTCCCGTGCCATCCGCCTTGCATGCCCTGCTGGAAAAACCCGGCCATGCCGAGGCCATGCCGGCGCAAAGCGCGGCCCTGCGGCATGCGCTGGAACACGGGTAGGGCGGGCACCGCCCGCCGAGTGCGGCCGGCATCGGCACGGCCTTTCGTGGCGGGCTGCGCCCGCCCTACTCGTCGGGGAGCCAGGGGCCCAGGGCTTGTTCGGCATGCCGGCTCCAGCCGCGGTTGGCGACCGGGTTGGCGGGGCTGGGATGGAGCAGGTAGCCGACCGCAAGCCGGTCGCCGGCGTGCCGGCGCAGGCGTTGCTCCGCGTAGCGGCCGATGCCGATGGCCGCGGCGGGTTGCAACGTGGCGATGACCGCGTCGAGCGCATTGTCGCAGACGGCATCCAGCGCCCGGGCTTCGTCGGCGTCCAGGCCCGAGGGCACGAGGTTGCGGTTGCGCGCCAGGAACAGCAGCGGGCAGTAGTTCCAGACGAAGAAGCGCCGGAAGAACTTTCCGGGCGTGCCGAAGCGCTGGCGCGCCCAGCCCCACAGGCGTTGTCCGCTGCCTTCCTCGCGCGGGCACTGCATGCCGAGGATCGGGTATTTCGGGTGCTGGACCGGCAGCTCGCCGGCGAGCCGGGTGTCGATGCCGAACCAGTCGCGGACGGCGCGGATGCTGCCGAACGGCACGCCGGTCTGGGCCATGCCCCAGGGGCCGGGGTTCATGCCGAGCAGGAGTACCCGGCCACGCCCGGCGCCGTGGCGGCGCAGGTAGGCCTGCTGCCCGCTCCAGGCGTAACGGAGCGGATTGTAGACGTGGCTCGGCGTGTGCCAGTCGAGCCCGGAGGCGTCGTCCGCCAGGCGGCGCGCGACGGCTTCGAGGGCGGCGGCAGCGTCGCGCGCTTTCATGCCGGCGAAGTGCCTTGTGGCCGGCACGGCTTCAATGCCGGCCCCAGTGGTCGTAGCCGTGCCGCTCGAGGATGCGCAGCACCTTGTCCACGGGCAACGCGTGCACGGTGTGGTGGTCGCGGCCGGTCATGGTTTCGGCGTGGAACAGCGAGTTGACGATCGCTTCCTCGGTGGCCTCGATGGTGGCCATGAACAGCGGCGACATCGCGTCGTTGCGCAGCACGGTGACCTTCCGCGTGCGCCGGTCGGCGCGGTACGGGATGCGCACGGCGGCGTTGGTGGAAAAGGCGATCACGTAGTCGCCGCTGCCGTTGGAGGCGATGCCGCCGGTGCGCGCCAGGCCGAGGATCGCGCGCTTGGCGAGCCGTTTCAGGTTGCGCGCGTCCAGCGGCGCGTCGGTGGCGACCACGATCATGCACGAGCCGTCCGGCGAGTAGTCCAGCTGGTCGCTCATGTAGTAGTGGTCGAGCGCCTTGCCGACCAGCGCGCCGTCGATGCGCAGCACGCCGCCGAAGTTGGTCTGCACCAGAACGCCGACGGTATAGCCGCCGAGCGAGTCCGGCAGCTTGCGCGACGAGGTGCCGATGCCGCCCTTGAAGCCGAGCGCCACCGTGCCGGTGCCGGCACCGACGTTGCCCTGCTCGACCTTGCCGCCCTTTGCCGAATGGATCGCGTCGAGCACGTCCTTTCCGGTCACGTGGCGGCCGCGGATGTCGTTGAGATAGCCGTCGTTGGTTTCGCCGACCACCGGGTTGACCGAGCGCACGCCGGCGTTTTCGGGGAAGGAAAAGGTGTAGTCGATCAGCGCGTCGGCCGCGGTCGGCACGCTGAGGGTGTTGGTCAGGACGATCGGCGTCTCGATGCTGCCCAGTTCCTCGATCTGCGTGGTGCCGGTCAGCTTGCCGAAGCCGTTGCCGACGTACACGGCGGCCGGCACCTTGTCCTGGAAGATGTTGCCGGGGTGCGGCAGGATCGCGGTGACGCCGGTGCGCACGCTGTCGCCGCGGATCAGCGTCTTCTGCCCGACCCGTACGCCCGGCACGTCGGTGATCGCGTTCAGTTTCCCGGGTTGCAGCACGCCGATGTCGATGCCGTAGGCACGCAGGTCCTTGTGCCGGGCATGGGCCGGCATCCAGGCCAGCAACAGCAGTGCGGCAACGGCAAGGCGGAAAGGCATGGCAGGCTCCCGGTGTGGCGATGGAGAATGTCCGGAGCCGGCAAGTCACGGCTTTGCGGACGCAGACAGCATACACAGGTCTTCGTGTCGCGATATGGCCGGCCGGGCAGCATGCATCCGTGAACCGCGAGGCCCGATGGCTGTCCCATGCGGGGAACCCTGGAGACCGGATGCCCGCACACCCCTCGCAGGGCTGGCCTGCGGTAAAAGGATGTTCCGAGTGAGACCCGAAAATGTCCGGTTCGACGGCAACAGCGCCACCCGCGTGGCATCGATCGTGGTGGTCGCGGTCGTGCATCTCGCGGCGTTCGTTTTCGTCAGCCTGCCGGCGACCCCGTTGCGGAGAATCCGGACGGCCACGATGCCGGCTGCCGGCAACGACCTGGTCGTCCGCCTCCTGGAGGTGCATGCGCCGACCGGAAGCGTGCACGCGAAACGGCCTGCCGAGCGCAGGTCCGCATTGCGCCGGAGCACGCGGCACGACGCGCGGCACCAAAAGCATGTCGCGGCCAGAGTGGCGCCCGACGCGAAAGTGCATCGGGATGAAAAGAAGGCGACACGGCCTCTCGACTTGTCCCTGCCGGGCACGAATCACGCGGAACCCGTGGTGGGTCGGACTTTGGGACGCGCGCGCCCCGAACCGCATTTTCGCCTGCCGGGAGGCGGACACGTCCACGGGGCGCCACACCTCCACCTGGTCGATCCGCGCACGCAGGGCGTGGCGGGCCTGGTGCGCGGACTCCAGAGTCTGCTCGGCGTGGTGAACCCGCATTGCATCGAAGTGGACAGCTGGCGCGGCATGACGCGCGAGCAGCGCCTGCGGCGCCACCTGACGGACGAGGCCGTCGCGCACGTGGCCGAACGCTACGGATGCCTTCCGCCCAGACGGCATGGCGGCCCGCCGCTGGTTTCCCCGGGGCGCTGACGCGGCGCTGGTATCGGAAAAAGTCGCATTCATGCCGACACGTCATATGGACGTCCATCCATCCGGGCATGTTTTTCGTTGACAGCCCGCATCGGATGGGCGTAGCGTGATCCGCATGTTCACGAACCCGCGCCAGCGATTGCCCGATGCCCGCCGCGAACCGGCGCCGGCGCAGGTGCGCGCGCTTCCCGTGCAACTGATTTCGCTCGTCCTCGTACTCGTGCTCATTACCAGCGCAGGTGCGGGATAGGGCGCGCGTCGAACAGAAAGACTCGATCACACCCCAGACCCCGCAGCCGAAAGGATGCGGGTTTTTTTTGCTCGATCACCGGCGGAGAAACCCATGCCAGCCAGCCAGCAGTCATCCGGCAACCCGAAGGAGGGCGACGTGCGCGAGCACGTGCGCATCTTCGACACCACCCTGCGCGACGGCGAGCAGGCGCCCGGTTTTTCCATGAACCGGGCGCAGAAGCTGCGCATGGCCGCGGCGCTCGGCGAGCTCGGCGTGGACGTGCTGGAGGCGGGTTTCCCGCAGGCTTCCGAGGACGACTTCGCCGCCGTGGCGGCGATTGCCGAAACCGTGCGCGGGCCGTCGATCTGCGGCCTGGCGCGCTGCGTGCCGGGCGACATCGAGGCCGCGGCACGGGCACTGGAAAAGGCGCGCGCGCCGCGCCTGCACCTGTTCCTGTCGACCAGCCCGCTGCATCGCGAGCACAAGTTGCGCATGAGCCGCGCCGAGGTGGTGGATGTTGCCGCGCGCATGGTCGAGCGCGCGCGCGGGCTGTGCGACGACGTGGAATTTTCCGCCGAGGACGGCCTGCGCACCGAGCCGGAATTCCTGGTCGAGGTGTTCGACGCGGCAGTGGCCGCCGGCGCCGGCACGCTCAACGTGCCCGACACCGTGGGCTACACCACGCCGACCGAGATCACGGCATTGTTCGAGTACCTGCGAGCCCGCGTGGCCGGCGCCGGGCAGGTGGTGTTTTCGGCGCATTGCCACGACGACCTCGGCATGGCCGTGGCCAACTCGCTGGCCGCGGTGGCCGGCGGCGCGCGCCAGGTCGAGTGCGCCGTCAACGGCATCGGCGAGCGCGCCGGCAATGCCTCGCTGGAAGAGGTCGCGATGGCGCTGCGCGTGCGCGGCGCGCATTTCGGCGTGGATTGCGGGCTGGACACGCGTCGCCTGTACCCGACCTCGCGCCTGCTGGCGCAGATCACCGGCCAGGGCGTGCCGCGCAACAAGGCGGTGGTGGGCGCCAACGCCTTCGCGCACGAGTCCGGCATCCACCAGCACGGCATGCTGCGCCATCGCGGCACCTACGAAATCATGCGCCCGCAGGACGTGGGCATGCCCGACACGCAGCTGGTGCTGGGCAAGCATTCCGGGCGCGCGGCGTTGCGCCAGCGGCTGGAAGCGCTGGGGCACAGGCCGGACGAGGCGCGCATGGGCGTCATCTTCGAGCGCTTCAAGCACCTGGCCGACCGCAAGCGCGAGATCTACGACGGCGACCTGGAAGCCCTGGCGCTGGGCCGCGACCCGGACTCGGTCGGGCCGTGGCGGATCGTGCAGTTGCACACCACCTCGCATCTGGGCGGCAGCGCCTCGGCATCGGTGGCGCTGGCGCATGCCGACGGCCGCAGCAGCAGCGAGGCGGCGATCGGCGACGGGCCGGTGGACGCCGTGCTGCGGGCCTTCGAGCGCGCCGTGGGGCTGTCGCTGAAGCTGCGGGATTTCCGCCTCGAAGCGGTCAGCGAAGGCGGCGACGCCCAGGGCCGCGTCACCGTGGACGTCGAGCACGACGGCCGCCGCTGGCGCGGCCAGGGCGTGAGCACCGACATCGTCGGCGCTTCGGCGCAGGCCGCGCTGGAAGTGGTCAACGCCGTCGCCCACGCGACGCCGGCACGTGCCAGCGAGGCCACGGCATGAGCGGCCCGCGCACCCTGTTCGAAAAGGTCTGGGACGCGCATGAAGTGCGCGCCCAGGACGCGGCGAGCCCGGCCATCCTGGCGATCGACCTGCACCTGATCCACGAAGTCACCTCGCCGCAGGCCTTCGACGAATTGCGTCGCCGCGACCTGAAAGTGCGGCACCCCGAACGCACTCTGGCCACGCTGGACCATTCCACGCCGACGTTGCCGCCCAGCGCCGACGGCAAGCGTGCCTGGACCACGCCGGCGGCGCGCGCGCAGGTGGAGAAGATGCAGGCCAACTGCCGCGAGTTCGGCATCGACCTGCACGGCTGGGACAGCGACGCGCGCGGCATCGTGCACGTGATGGGCCCGGAGCTGGGCGCCACGCAGCCGGGCATGACCATCGTCTGCGGCGACAGCCATACCGCGACCCACGGCGCGTTCGGTGCGCTGGCCTTCGGCATCGGCACCACCGAGGTCGGCCACGTCATGGCCACGCAATGCCTGTTGCAGGCCAAGCCGAAAACCATGGCGATCCACGTCGATGGCCACCTGAAACCCGGCGTGTCGGCCAAGGATCTGATCCTGCATGTCATCGGCGTGATCGGCGTCGACGGCGGCACCGGCCACGTGCTGGAATACCGTGGCCCGGCCATCGAGACGCTGTCGATGGAACAGCGCATGACGGTGTGCAACATGTCGATCGAGGCCGGCGCGCGCGCCGGCATGGTCGCGCCCGACGAAATCACCTTCGCGTGGCTGAAGGGTCGTCCGCGCGCGCCGTCGGGCGAAGCCTGGGAGCGCGCCGTGGCGCACTGGAAAACCCTGGCCAGCGATCCCGATGCCCGCTACGACCGCGAAGTGCACATCGATGCGGTCCGGATACGGCCGACCGTCAGCTACGGCACCCATCCGGGCATGGTGACGGCGCTGGACGCCCCGCTGCCGGCCGCCAACACCGCGCCGCAGCGCCGCGCCTTCGACTACATGCGCGTGACGCCCGGCCAGGTCATGGCCGGCACGCCGGTGGACGTGGTGTTCGTCGGCAGTTGCACCAACGGGCGCCTGTCCGACCTGCGCGAGGCCGCGCGGCAGTTGCAGGGCCGGCATGTGGCCGAGCGCGTGCGCATGCTGGTGGTGCCCGGTTCCGAAGCCGTGCGCCGCGCCGCCGAGGCCGAGGGCCTGGACCGCGTGTTCCGCGAAGCCGGCGCCGAGTGGCGCGAACCGGGCTGCTCGATGTGCATCGCCATGAACGGCGACATCGGCGAACCGGGCCAGCTGGTCGTGTCCACTTCCAACCGCAATTTCGAGGGCCGCCAGGGCAAGGGCGTGCGCACGGTGCTGGCCAGCCCGGCCACTGCCGCCGCCTCCGCCGTGGCCGGCCGCCTGACCGATCCCACCGAAACCCTGACGGAGGCCGCCGCATGAAGCCCTTGTGTCAACTGCGCTCGCGTACCGCCGTGCTGGCCGATGCCAACATCGACACCGACCGCATCATCCCTGCGCGCTTCCTGACCACCACCGAGCGCGTCGGGCTGGGCAGGCACGCCTTCCACGACTGGCGCTACCGCGACGACGGCAGCCCGAACCCGGATTTCGCGCTGAACAAGCCCGAGGCCGAAGGCTGCGAAATCCTCGTCGCCGGCCACAACTTCGGTTGCGGCTCCTCGCGCGAACATGCGCCGTGGGCCTTGCTGGACGCCGGCATCCACGCCGTGCTGTCGAGCGAGATCGCCGACATCTTCCGCAACAACGCGCTCAAGAACGGGCTGCTGGCGATCGTGGTCGATCCGGCCGAGCACCGCTGGCTGCTGGACCATCCGGGCGCCGAACTGACCATCGATGTCGCGGCCGGCCACATCGAACTGCCCGACGGCGGGCGTTTCACGTTCGAACTGGACCCGTTCGCGCGGCATTGCCTGCTCGAAGGCGTCGACCCGATGGGGTTCCTGCTGCAGCACCTGGATGCCATCGAGACGTTCGAGCAGGCGCGGGAGAAGGCGGCATGAATCACGTCATCAAGGCGCTTCAAACAACGACACGGCCCCACCAAAACCCGTTCGCCCTGAGGTATCGAAGGGTGACCTCCAAGTCCCCCGCGCCGTTCATGGTTCGATACCTCACCACGAACGGAGGGAGGGCT
>CAZBZD010000031.1:0-14122 GCA_964496295.1 uncultured Rhodanobacteraceae bacterium
TCGGGGTGCTTCGGCGCCACGATGGTGAGCTTGCTGCCCATGTGCGGGACCGGGTCGGCCAGCGTGTAGCGGAGCGGGTGCGTGCGACCGTTCGCGCCGACCGCCTCGATGCCGGCGATGGCCAGGTCATCGGTGTCCAGCACCAGGTTCTTCGCCTGCGGGTCCTTCCAGTCCAGCGTCAGCGTGGCGTCGCCCTCGAGCTGGCGCTGCTCGAAGTCGAGCGCGAGGTCGAGGTCGACGTGGGTGACCACGACCTTGTCCGGCTGGGCGTAGGAATGCGGGTCGCCGGCATGCGCGGCAAGCGGAAGGACGAGCGCGGCAAACGCGGCGGCGGGCAGCAGGCGCATGGGGATGCTCCTCGGGAAAAACGGACTTCCGAGTATGCCATGCGCGGGTTCAGTGATCGATGTTCGAATCCGAACGCGCGCGGTGCAGGATGGCCACCAGGGCCAGTCCCGACACGATGCCCAGAGCAAGGCCGATGCCCGCGCCCCACACCGCGCCCGCGCTGCCGCCCAGCCACCAGCCGATGCCGGTACCCAGGACGAACAGGACGATGATCGGCAGGCAACCCATGGCGTGAGGCGAATCGGGGAGGAGGCTCCCAGTTGAAAAGCATGCCGTGGTTTTGTCAACCGCTTCATCCATTCGGCGGTGCGCATCCGCTCATTCCCGCGGGGAACCTCGAGAAACCGCCTTTCCCGTTTCGGCCAGGATCCATTTCCGTTCGTGCTGAGTTTGTCGAAGCATCAGGGCGAACGGGCTTCTTTTTCGTCATCCCGGCCAGGGCCCACCCTACAATAGGCGTGCATTGGCAAGTGAAGGAGAGGTCCATGGCGGCGACAGCCCTGCGCGGCGAGCTGGTGAGCCTGCGCGCCGACCCGTTCCTGGTCCCGCCCGGGGAGGCGGTGGCGCACGTCCCGGACGGCCTCGTCGTGATCGAGGACGGCGTGATCGCGTCGGTCGGGCCGTGGTCGGAAGATGCCGCGCGCGGCCTCGAGGTCGTCCATTACCCGGATGCCGTCATCTCGGCGGGCTTCGTCGACGGCCACGTGCACTATCCGCAGACGCAGATGATCGGGGCCTTCGGCAATCGGCTGCTCGACTGGTTGAACGAATACACCTTCGTGGCCGAACAGGATTTCGCCGATGCCGCGCATGCCGAAACCGTCGCCGGGGTGTTCCTGCGCGAGTTGCTGCGCGCGGGCACCACGACGGCGGCGGTCTACTGCACGGTGCACCCGCAGTCGGTGGATGCGTTCTTCGCCGAGTCGTCGCGCTTCGGCACGCGCATGATCGCGGGCAAGGTGCTGATGGACCGCAACGCGCCCGAAGCCCTGCTGGACACGGCCGAGACCGGTTATGCCGAATCCGCCGAGCTGATCGCGCGCTGGCACGGCAAGGGGCGCCAGCACTATGCCGTGACGCCGCGCTTCGCCGCCTCCAGCACGCGCGGACAGCTGCAGGCCGCGGGCCGGTTGTGGAAGGAACACCCCGGCACCTACATGCAGACGCATCTGTGCGAAACCCCCGACGAGATCGACTGGGTGCGGTCGCTGTTTCCGGAGCGCGACAGCTATCTCGATGTCTACGACCACTACGGCCTGACCGGCCCGCGCGCCATCTTCGGCCACGGCGTGCACATGAGCGAGGCCGATTTCGCGCATTGCCACGCGACCGGTTCGGCGCTGTGCCATTGCCCGACATCCAACCTGTTCCTGGGCTCGGGCCTGTTCCGCCTGTTCGACGCGCGCAAGCCGGAGCGCCCGGTGCGCACCGCGCTGGGTACCGACCTCGGCGCCGGCACCAGCTTTTCGCAACTGCAGACGCTCGACGAGGCCTACAAGGTGGCGCAACTGGACGGCGGCCCCGGCCTGACCGCCGCGCACGGCCTGTGGCTGGCCACGCGCGGCGGCGCCGAGGCGCTGTATCTCGACGACCGGATCGGTTCGATCGAGCCGGGCAGGGATGCCGACCTCGTCGTCCTCGACACGGCCGCCACGCCGTTGCTGGCGTTCCGCGGCGGTTATGCGAACAGCCTGATGGAGCGCCTGTTCGTGCTCATGACCCTGGGCGACGACCGCGTCGTCCGCGCCACCTGGGTGGCCGGCAAGCCGGTCTACGACCGCGATCGCGCCGAACCTTTTGCCCCCGATGCCCGGGACGGCTCCCCGGCAGCGATGTAGGGGCCTGCCTTGCAGGCGATGGCTGGACGATTCGGATGATCACGTCATCGCCGGCAAGGCAGGCCCCTGCATGCGGGCGGGAATCTATTTCGCCGTGGAGGTCGCCGGCGCGGGCCCGGCCATGGAATGCTTGTGCGAGGCGCGCCACTTCTCCATCCGGGCCTGTCGCTGCGCGCGGATGTCGGCGAGCTTGGCACGCTGCTCCGCCGTCAGCAGGCTATGGATCTTCCGGTGCAGGTCGGCTCGTCGCATCACGCGCGACCGGGCGGCACTTGCCTCGGCCTCGGCCAGGTCGTCGACCGCGCTCTGGTAGGCGGCCGTGCCCGGCGTGGCTTTCCCGAATGCCGCGCGTTTCCGGTGCAGCTCGTCCATGCCGGCCCGGGCCTGGCGGAAGTTGTCGCGCATCAGCTTGTGGATGCTGGTGCGCTGGGATTCGGTCAGGTCGAGTTTCCCGAGCACGTGCATGCCGTGGCCGCGATGGTGCATGCGGTGATGGTGCCGATGGCCGGAATGCGGGCCGGCGGCCCTGGCCGTGCTTGCACTCGCGGCGGGCGGCGTACCCGCCACGGCAAGCGGCATGCAAACGAAGGTCGTGGCCAGCAGGGCGGAGGAAATCAGGAGTTTGCGCATGGGTGCGTCCTCTCGAAAGGGGGAAGTTCGTATCGCGCGTTGCATGACACGGCGCATGGACGGTCCGGACCGGCCGGAACGGCTGCGCAAACCGGATCAACGCGTGCCGGAGGGCCGCGTTGACGCGCGTGCGGCGGGCGTGGGGCATCGGTTCAGGTGGAAACCCGGGTTTGTGCGGAACCGGGCAGGTCGGGCGCCTGCCTACTTCGGTTGCCAGGCCATGAAGCGCAGCAGGGCCGCGTTCATGGCCCCGGGCTGCTGCAGGAACGCGAAGTGGCTGGCCCCCGGCACGATCAGCTCGCGTGCGCCGGGGATCTGCGCGAACTGGAAGTCGATGTTTTCGCGCCGGATGATCTCGTCGTGGTCGCCGTCGACGATCCAGACCGGCACGCGGATGCCCTGCAACTGCCCGGCGCTGATGTGCGGGGCGCTGTTCCACAGCGCGGTCATCTTGCGGTGGAAAGCGTCGAAGTCGCCGGGCGTGGGCGAGAGCTTCAGGTAGCCGCTGCGCATCAGTCGAGAGTATTCGTCCACCACCGCGTTCTGCGCCGGGCTGCGCTCCGCGGAATCGTGGTAGCCCGAGGGGTCGGTGTTGGCGCCGAAGGCGAACACCTTCGTCAGCCGGTCGGGATGATGGATGGCCAGCTCCAGGCCGATGATGGCGCCGTCGCTCCAGCCGACCACGGCGGCCTTGCGCAGGTGCAGGTGGTCCATCAGCGCCAGCACGTCCGAGGCCATCAGCCGGTAGCTCAGCTCGGCGTCGGGATCGTGGCCGCTGCGGCCCTGGCCGCGGCTGTCGACGACGATGACGCGATGGCGTTTCGACAGCACCGGAATCTGCCGGCCCCACCAGGCGGCATGGCCGAAGCCGCCGTGCAGCAGGATGACCGGCGTGCCGTGGCCGTATTCGGCGTACCACAGGTCGATGCCGTTGACCGCGACCGTGTCCTCGTGCGCGGGCCGGGGCAGGTCCGGTATCGGCGGCAGCGTCAGCCACGGCGGCGCGGCCGGGGCGCCCGCGCACAGGGCCAGCAGGACGATTGCGATGGCGGCCAGCCGCCCGCGGCCACGGTGGGGTTTTCCGGTGCCCGGCGCGGGACTCACGGCACCGGCCGCCGCCAGAAACGGTAGATCAGGACGCCGACCAGCAGCGCCAGCGCCCCGGCCGCCAGGTTGCGGAGCCCGGCGCTGGCCAGCAGGGCAAGCGACAGCAGCGTGGCCGCGACCGGGATCAACGGGCCGCCGGGCAGGTGCAGGGCATCCTCGCGCTCGCCGTGGCGCTTGCGCAGCACCAGCACCGACACCGAAACGGCCACGTACCCGACCAGGCGCGCCACCACCGACAGCAGCGCCAGTTGCACGAACGAGCCGGACAGGGCGAGCACCGTCGAGGCCACGCCGACGATGACGACGGCCACGGCCGGCGTGCGGTAGCGCGGATGGATGCGGGTCAGGATCTTCGGCCCGTACCCGTCCTCGGCGAGCGCGTGCAGGTAGCGCGGCCCGAACATGATCGTGTTGCTGTTGGTGCCGAGGATCGATATGGCCGCGCCGACGGTCAGCACCAGGGCCAGCCAGGTGCCGCCGAACTGCGCCGAGGCATCGGCCAGCGGCGTGCTCGATTCGGCCAGGCCCGGCAGCGTGCCCAGCGCCACCCATTGCACGCCCACGTAGACCAGGGTGACGATGACGATCATGGTGAGCATCGCGAACGGCACGTCGCGGCGCGGGTTGCGGTATTCGGCGGCCGCCGTCGGCATGTTCTCGAAACCGGCGAAGGCGAACAGCAGCAGCAGGGCCCCCTTGCCCAGGTCGTGCAGCGGAATGGAGCCTATGGCCAGCGGCGAGGCGCGGCTCATGTCCACGAAGAACGCGCCGATGGCGATGAACATCGCCAGCGGCACCAGCTTGCTGATGGCCAGGAACACGCCCGTGCGCGCGGCGGCGCGCACGCCGATCACGTTGATCCAGGTCAGCACCAGCAGCGAGCCGACGATGATCGCCACCCGCACGCCGCCGGTGGCGGCCATCGGCCAGAAGTGCGTCACCGCCTCGGCCAGGCCGTTGCTGAGCGCCGCCGCGGAGGAGATGCGGGTCAGCAGCAGCATCCAGCCGACCTCGAAGCCGACCAGCGGGCCGAAGGCCTCGCGTGCGTACAGGTAGCTGCCGCCGGCGCGGTGGTCGTAGAAGCTGGCGGCCTGGGCGAAGCACAGCACCAGCAGGCTCACGGCCAGCCCCGCCAGCAGCACGGCCCACAGGCTGGCCGGCCCGAGCAGCGCGGCCGCGGCGGCCGGCAGCAGGTAGATGCCGCTGCCGATCACGTCGTTGACCGACAGGCCGACCAGTTGCCAGCGCCCGACGGCGCGCAGCACGCCCGGGCGTTCCTGCGTGCCGGAAAGGACCTCGGCGGGAGTGGCGGTCGATGGCGATGGAGCGGAGGCGGTCTGGTTCAAGATCGGGTCCGTGGTGTCGAGTCAGTTTCGGAATGGCTGCAGGTCCGCCCCGCGGGGACGTGCCCGCAGGGCGTGGTCGTGACGCGCCGGCCGGCTACCAGCGATACGCCACCTTGCCGTACACGTAGGCTCCCTCGAAACCGAACGGCGAGGCCGACGGGTACGGGAAGATGCCGTGGAAATTGTCCCCATCGGGCGATTCCTTGGGGTAGGTGTTGAAGATGTTGTCGGCGCCGAGCGTGAATGTCCAGCGGTCCTGGTAGTAGTTCACGGCCACGTCGAACAGCCACTTGCCCGGGTAGTGGGTGTCGTAGATGTAGCTGGTCGAGCTGTAGCTGGTGAACCCGCCGTAACGGGTCGCGGTGCCGATGAAGCCCCAGTGGCCGCGGTTGTAGGTGTTGGTCCAGATGATCTTGGAACGCGGCATCTGGTCGGCCAGCAGGCCCTTGATATCGGAGCGGTCGAGGCGGTGGAAGCCGACGTCGCCGAGCGAGTCGAGTATCGCGGGGTTGGGGTTGACGTTGACCACCTTGTTCTTGTGGTAGGAAAACGACAGCGTGCTCATCAGGGTGCCGCCGTTGTCGAAGTCCTTGTGGTAGCTGGATACCCAGCCGATGCCCTTGACGTGCACGTCGCCGGCATTGGTGAAGTACTTGAGGCCGACGTACTGCGGGTTGGTGATGCCGTTCTGCGCCAGGTATTCCAGCACCGAGGGCTGGGTCAGCGCGATCGTGCTCGACATCGCGATGCGGTCGCGCACCTCGATGTAGTAGAGGTCCACGGTGGTGGTGAACGCGCGGCTCGGGGTCCACACCATGCCGACGGTGTAGCCGCGCGATTTTTCCGGCTTCAGCGGTTCGCTGCCCAGCAGCCGGGCCAGCTTGTTGTCCACCGGCACCAGGCCCTGCAGGTAGATGCCCTCGGGAAGGCCCAGCGAGTTGCCCTCGGGGAACGACGTCGAGCCGGTCTGGGAGTAGTGCTGCTGTCCCAGGCCCGGCGCGCGGAAGCCGGTCGTGACCGAACCGCGCAGGGCGAACTCGGGCGTGAAGTCGTAGCGCGCCGACAGGGCGTAGGACGTGGTGGTGCCGAAGTCGCTGTAGTCCTCGTGGCGCGCCGCGATCGAGGTGCTCAGCTTGTCGGTGACGTTGCCTTCGAGTTGCACGTACTCGGCCACGTCGTGCCGCGACACGTCGATGGCGTCCTGCGGCCCCCAGCCGGCGAAGCCCTGGGCGGCGCCCGTGTACCCGGAAGTGCCGACGTACCACGAGGCCTTTTCGCCCGGCTCGACCTTGTAGGTCTGGCGCAGGTACTGCGCGCCGAACGAAAGCGTCCAGTTGTCGCCGAGCGTTTTCGACAGGTTGACGTCGAACGTGCTCTGCGACGCCGTCAGCAGGCCGTCGTGCATGTTCCTGGGGCTGTAGCCGAAGTCGTACCAGTAGGCGAAGTTGATCGAGTTCCAGGTGTTGTAGGACACCCGGTTGGCGCCCCAGTTGGCGCTGACGTCCCAGCGCCAGCCGTTGTCCGTCGCGCCGCGCACGCCGACGACCAGGGACTTGTCGATCGACACGCCGTGTTCCTTCGGCAAAAAGCCCTTGCCGTCCGGAAAGATGTACTGCATCAGCTCGTTCTTCGGTTCCGGCACGTTGGTGCCGTAGCGGAAGAACCCGCGCGGCTCGCCCACCCGCTGCCCCCAGTGACCGAAGGCGTAGAGGTGCACGTCGGGCGTGATGTCGTACTGCATGTTGAGCAGCACGTTCTTGCTGCGGAAAGCGGGAACGCCGTAGTGGAATTTCACCCCGAGCCCGGTGAAGCCCGCCCGGTTGTCCGGCCGGGCCCGGTTGGACGGGCTCTGGTTGCTCATCTGCGCCGAGACGCGCAGCCAGCCCCTGTCGCCGGCAAGCGGGACGCCGAAGTCGGCGATGCCCTGCCAGCGTGGCCCGTCGCCCGCCGAATATTCGCCGTGGGTGAACATCACGCTGCCGCCCTGCGCGCCCTTCTTGAGGATGATGTTGACCACGCCGGCCAGGGCGTCGGAGCCGTATTGCGCCGAGGCGCCGTCGGTCAGCACCTCGATGTGGTCGATGGCCGACATGGGGATCGTGTTCAGGTCCACGCCCTGCGAGCCCTGGCCGACCTGGCCCAGGGTCAGCAGCAGCGCGCCCGAATGCCAGCGCTTGCCGTTGACCAGCACCAGCACCTGGTCCGGCGACAGGCCGCGCATCATGAACGGGCGCTGGAAGGCGAACGTGTCCGATGCCGGCGCCAGCGGAAAGTTCAGCGACGGCACGGTCCGGTCGAGCGCCTTGCCCAGGTCGATGGCGCCGGTCTGTGTCAGCACCCTGGAAGGAATCACGTCGATCGGCGTCAGCGAACTGCTCTTGGTGCGGCCGCCGACGCGGGTGCCGGTGACGATGATCGTGGAAAGCTCGGTGGTCTGGTCGTCGGTCTGTCCGGCCTGCGCCGATGTCTGCGTGTTTCCGTCGTCGTGGCGGCTCGTGTCGTTCGCGTCCTGCGCGTGGGCCGAAGCGGCCAGTGCGAACGATATCGACGCGGCCAGCAGGGCAAGGGTGATGCGGCGTGGATGTTCTTTCATGCAAATTCCCTCCGGGTTGCCGTTGGTGGCGGGGCAATGCGCGGGCATTGCCGCGTGGCCGTGCCATCTCGCCGGGCGCGCCCCCTCCGGCCTGCCGGGATGCCGGTGAATGCGCGGTGCCTGAAGGCGGAAGTCCGCCGTCCGGCACGCGCCTTTCACGAAACGTGTACCGAGCATAGGCACAAGCGCGGGCAGCGATCCAATGAAAATATCGGCGCAAGGCATAACTGCCGGTTGTGGCCGGCTGCGTCCGCGCGGCGGGCATCCACAACCGGCAGTTATGCCTCATGGTGATCTTTTCATTGGCGGCTCCGGGGGGCTTGTGACTATGCTCGTTTCCGTCGTTTCGGGGATCGGCGGTGCTTCGCCGGCAAGGACAGCTTCGGCGCGAGCCCCGTCCCGCCGGACGCCCTGCCGCAACCAGCCGGCGTGGCCGGTGGCATCCCCCTTGGTTGACACATGACCTTCAACAAGGAGTCGCAATTTCATGTCGAGCCATGGCGAAGAAACCGCCCGCGACACCTGGAGTCCGCCCTACCTGCTGTACCTGGGCGGGGCCGTCGACGAGCTGGACATCAAGACGGCGCGGGGAGTGGCCTGCTGGCGTCCGCAGTGGTGCGTGGGCCAGTACCGTTCCCCCGGCTGCAAATTGACGCTGGGCTTTCCCGACCTGGGCATGGCCGAAGCCCGGGCCGCGGGCGCGCGGACCATGCTGGTCGGCACCGCGAACGCCGGCGGCACGATGGCCGCGGAAATCGTCGCCGACGTCGTCGCGGCGCTCGACGCGGGCCTCGACGTGATCGCCGGCCTGCACCAGAAACTGCGCGACAACGCCGACATCGTGGCCGCGGCCCGGCGCAACGGGCGCGTGCTGTTCGATGCGCGCGTCAACACGCAGCCGGTGCGGGTCGGCAACGGCCGCCCGCGGCCGGGCCATCGCCTGCTGACCGTCGGCACCGATTGCTCGGTCGGCAAGATGTACACCACGCTGGCGCTCGAGCGCAGCCTGCGCGAGCGCGGCATCGCGGCGGATTTCCGCGCCACCGGCCAGACCGGCATCTTCGTCGCCGGCACCGGCATTCCCATCGATTCGGTCGTCGCCGATTTCATCTCCGGCGCGGCCGAAAGCATCTCGCCCGCCCGCGAGGACGACGGCTGGGACCTCATCGAGGGCCAGGGCTCGCTGTTCCACCCGTCCTTCGCCGGCGTGTCGCTCGGCCTGCTGCACGGTTCGCAGCCCGACGCACTGGTGCTTTGCCACGAGCCCACCCGCCCGCACATGCGCGGGTTGCCCGGCCGCTCCATGCCCGACCTGAAAACCTGCCTGGAAGCCAACCTGGCCGCCGCCCGGCTGACCAGCCCGGACGTCCGCGCGGTGGGCGTCGCGCTGAACACCTCCAACGTGCCGCCGGACAAGGTACGGGCAACCTGCGACGCGATCAGCGACCGGCTCGGCCTGCCGTGCCAGGATCCCGTCTCCATGGGCGTCGAAACCATCGTGGACAACCTGCTCGCATGCGCCGTGAGCTGACCGCCAGGCATTGCAGCCTGCCGCTGAACGCGCCGTTCCGCATTTCGCGCGGGGCCAGGACCAGCGCCGAAGTGGTGAGGGTCGAGGTGCTCCAGGGCGACGCGGCCGGGCGCGGCGAATGTGTGCCCTACAAGCGCTACGGCGAGTCCGTCGAATCCGTCGTCGCGCAGATCGAATCCGTGCGCGGGGAGCTGCGTGCCGGCATGGGGCGGGACGAGCTGCAGGTGCGCCTGCCTCCGGGTGCCGCGCGCAACGCCCTGGACGCGGCCCTGTGGGATCTCGAGTCGCGGCTCGCCGGCATTTCCGTGCATGCGCGCCTGGCGCGTCCGGCGCACGAGCCGATGGCGACGGCGCTCACGGTCGGCATCGACACGCCCGCGCGCATGGGCGAGGAAGCCGCCCGCATCGCGCGCAACGCCCTGGTCAAGGTCAAGCTCGATGCCGAAAACCCCGCGGCCCGGATCGAGGCGGTGCGCCGCGCGGCGCCGCACGCGCGCCTGATCGTCGATGCCAACGAAAGCTGGAACATCGCGATCCTGCGCGACATGCAGCCGGCACTGGAGCGGCACCGCGTCGACCTGGTCGAACAACCCCTGCCGGCCGACGCGGACGACGCGCTGCTGGATTTCGTCCCCGACGTGCCGATATGTGCCGACGAAGCCTGCCACACCGTACGGGACTTGCCGCGCCTGCGCGGCCGCTACCAGGCCGTCAACATCAAGCTGGACAAGACCGGCGGCCTGACCGAGGCCTGGCGCCTGCTGCACGCCGCGCGCGGCGCCGGCTTCGGCGTCATGGTCGGGTGCATGGTCGGTTCCTCGCTGGGCATCGCGCCGGCGCTGGAAATCGCCCGCGAAGCCGACTTCGTCGACCTTGACGGGCCGTTCTGGTTGCAGGAAGACTGTCCCGGCGGCATCCGCATGCAGGACGGCCTGCTGCACCCGCCGCAGGCCGGGTTCTGGGGCTGATTCCACCCCGGAGCCGTCGGTTCCGGGCGCGGGCCGGTGGCCACAACCTGCAGTTATGCACCGTCCCGGTTTTTTCATTGGCGAAGCCCGTTCGCCTGCCACTATGCTCAAGCATCAAACTCGGAGGACAACCATGTTCGGGAACCACCTGTCACGAACCGGCGGACATCCATCGGGGGCGGCCGGGTCGCCATGGCGCCACGGCTTTTCCCTGGCCCCGGCCCTGCTCGCACTCGCCCTTGCCGCCTGCAGCGGCAACGCGGCGCCGCCCGCCGGCCCGGAGCAGGCGGCCGCGGCCGGCAGCGTCGCGCCGGCGGCGAGCACGAGTGCCGCTGCTTCGGACGCGTCGATCTTCGCGCATGCACCGGCCGCCACCCGCGAGGCGCTGGAAAAGGCCCGGCCGGTCACGGCCAAGCACGCCATGGTGGTTTCGGACCAGCATTACGCCACCGAGGCGGGCGTCGAGATCCTCAAGGCCGGCGGCAACGCCGTCGATGCGGCGGTCGCCGTGGGCTACGCCCTGGCCGTGACGCAACCGTGCTGCGGCAACATCGGCGGCGGCGGGTTCATGACCATCCACCTCGCCAACGGCAAGAACCTGTTCCTGAACTTCCGCGAGAAGGCGCCGCTGAAGGCCACCACCGACATGTTCCAGGATGCCGAGGGCAACGTGGTCAAGGAACGTACCGAGGGCAGCTATCTCGGCGTGGGCGTGCCGGGCACGGTGATGGGCCTCAATACCGCGCTCGCCAAGTACGGCACCATGAGCGTCAAGCAGGTCATCCAACCGGCGATCAAGCTGGCGCGCGACGGTTTCGTGCTGGAAAAGGGCGATGCCGAGATCCTCAACGGCCGCCTGGAAGCACTCAACGAGTATCCGCATTCGGCCGCCATCTTCGGCAACGGCGGCAAGCCGTGGAAGGCCGGCGACCGCCTGGTGCAGACCGACCTGGCCAACTCGCTGGAGAAGATCGCCGAGGGCGGCACCGACGCGTTCTACAAGGGCTCCATCGCCAAGGCCATCGTCAAGGCCAGCGACGCCAACGGCGGCCTTTTCACCATGAAGGATTTCGCCGACTACAACGTGGAATGGCTGAAACCCGTCCAGTGCAAGTACCACGGCTACACCATCATCTCCGCGCCGCCGCCGAGCTCCGGCGGCACCACCTTGTGTCTGACCCTGAACATCCTGGAGCCCTATCCGGTGGCCGAGTGGGGCTATGCCTCGCCCGAATTCATCCACTATTTCGCCGAGGCCGAGCGCCGCGCCTTCGCCACCCGCAACACCTACCTGGGTGATCCGGACTTCGTGCACAACCCGCTCGACAAGCTGCTCTCGCCGGCCTATGCGAAAAAGCTGCGCTCCACGATCCAGCCGGACAAGGCCACGCCGTCGTCCGAGATCAAGAGCTTCCTGCCGGCCAGCGAAGGCAACAACACCACGCACTACTCGGTGATGGACGCCGACGGCAACGCCGTGGCCGTGACCTACACCATCAACTACCTGTTCGGCATCAAGCAGATCGCCGGCGACACCGGCTTCTTCCTCAACAACGAGATGGACGACTTCACCGCCAAGCCGGGCGTGGCCAACGGCGCCGGCCTGGTGCAGGGCGAGGTCAACAAGGTGGAGCCGGGCAAGCGGCCGCTGAGCTCCATGACGCCGACCATCGTGCTCGACAACGGCAAGCCGTACATCATCAGCGGCAGCCCCGGCAGCGCGACCATCATCTCGACCACCATGCAGAGCATCATCAACGTGGTCGACTTCGGCATGAACATGCAGCAGGCCGTCAACGCGCCGCACATCCACCAGCAGTGGTATCCGCAGGTCGTGTATGTCGGCCCGGGGCTGATGACGGCGCAGACGAAGCAGAAGCTGGAAGCGATGGGCCACACGCTCAAGGAACGTCGCCTGGGCGTGCTCGAGTCGATTCTCATCGATCCGGAAACGGGCATGCTGGAAGGTGCCAGCGATCCGCATCGTTCGGCGGGATCGGCGGAAGGTTACTGACCGCCCGCCCATCCGGTCTGTCCCGCGCAGGGTGGGCCAACACCCGTCCTGCGCTTCTGGGCAGGCTCCTGCAAAAAAGCAACCGGCAGCGGGCCATGACCGAGACGATTTCCATCGACGAAACCGCAGCCGCCCACCTCGACGGCGTCGATCTCGAGGTACTGGCACGCAAGGCCGGCACACCGTGCCATGCCTATTCGGCCAGCGCCATCCGCCAGCGCATCGATGCCCTGCAAGCGGCGCTCTCGGGCCTGGATGCGCGGATGTGCTACGCGGTCAAGGCCAACTCCAGCATCGCCATCCTGCAATTGATGGATGCCGCCGGCGTCGGCGCCGACATCGTTTCGGGCGGCGAGCTGCAACGCTGCCTGCGCGCCGGCATGCCCGCCGCGCGCATCGTGTTCTCCGGCGTCGGCAAGAGCGCCGACGAGATCGCCATGGCGCTGGAAGCCGGCATCGCGCGCTTCAACGTGGAATCCGCGGACGAGCTGTACCTGATCGAACGCCTGGCGGCGGCGCGCGATGCGGTCGCGCACGCCTCGGTGCGCGTCAATCCCGACGTGGACGCCGCCACGCACGCCAAGATTTCCACCGGCAAGGCGGAAAACAAGTTCGGCGTCGACGTCGACACCGCGCGACGCTGGTTTGCCGAAAGCGACCGGCTGGCGCACGTGCGCCTGGACGGCCTGCACATGCACATCGGTTCGCAACTGCTGGATCTCGACCCGATCCGCAAGGCCCTGCAGCGGTTGGCGGCCCTGTGGCGCGAACTGGTCGGCGCCGGCCACGCGATCGACTGCATCGACGTCGGCGGCGGCCTCGGCGTGTGCTATCGCCGGGGGCGCGACAGGCCCGTCGACGTCAACGATTACGTTGCCGCCATCCGTCATGCGCTGGACGGTTTCGACGGCCGCATCCTGCTCGAACCGGGGCGCTGGCTGGTGGCCGAAGCCGGCGTGCTGCTGACGCGCGTGATCCGCGTCAAGCCGGGCCGGGAACGGCAGTTCCTGGTGCTCGACGCCGCCATGACCGACCTCGCGCGGCCCAGCCTGTACGACGCCTGGCACGACATCGTGCCGGTACGGCCACGCCACCACACATCGCGGGTTTACGACGTCGTCGGCCCGGTGTGCGAAAGCAGCGACACCTTCGCGCGCGACCGCGAACTGCCGCGCTGCGAGGCCGGGGACCTGCTGATGATCAAGGCCACCGGCGCCTACGGCGCGTCGATGGCATCCACGTACAACTCGCGGCCGCTGGCGGCCGAAGTCCTGCTCGAGCGCGGCCGCTGCGCCGTGGTGAGGCGGCGCCAGACCTTCGACGAGATGATCGCCGGCGAGCAGCCGGCACGGTACCGGGAGGACACATGAAACGCCTGATCGCATCCATCCTGATCGTCACCGCATGCTGTTCGTGCACGGCCGTCGCCCGGGCTGCGCCGCAGGCACGCCCCGACATCGACCCGCTGGTGGACGCCGTATCCACGCACTACCGCCTGCCGGGCCTCGCCGTCGGCGTGATCGAAAACGGCAAGGTGGTCTACCGGCACGTCGAGGGCAAGCTGCCTTCGGGGCAGCCCATGAACGCCGACACGCTGTTCAAGATCGGCTCCGTCACCAAGGCCATGACCGTGACCGTGCTGGCGCGTCTGGTGCAGCAGGGCAAGCTGCGCTGGGACGATCCGGTCCGCCGGCACCTGCCGGGGTTCCGCATGTACGACCCGTGGGTGACGAAGCACATGCAGGTC
>CAZBZD010000032.1:0-13940 GCA_964496295.1 uncultured Rhodanobacteraceae bacterium
CCGGTGCAGGGCGCCTTCGCCATCGGCACCCAGATCCGCTGGCTGGACTTCAACGACACCTGGCTGGCCGCCGAATGGGGACATCCGTCGGACAACCTCGGCGCGATCCTGGCCGTGGCCGACTACCTGGGCCGCAAGGCCGAGCGTGAAGGCGGCACCGTGCCGACCGTCCGCGACGTGCTGACCGCCGCCATCAAGGCGCACGAAATCCAGGGTTGCTACGCGCTCAGGAACAGCTTCAACCGCGTCGGCCAGGACCACGTGATCCTGGTGCGCCTGGCTTCCACCGCCGTGACCACGCGGATGTTCGGTGGCGGCAAGGACGAGATCGTCACGGCCGTGTCGCACAGCTGGATCGACAACGGCGCGTTGCGCACTTACCGCCACGCGCCCAACACCGGGCCGCGCAAGAGCTGGGCCGCGGGCGACGCCTGCCGTCGCGCCGTCACCCATGCGCTCAATGCCGTGGACAAGGGCGTGGTCGGTTACCCCTCGGCACTTTCCGCCAAGACCTGGGGCTTCTACGACGTCGCCTTCGGCGGCAAGCCGTTCGAGTTCGAGCGTCCGTTCGGCAGCTACGTGATGGAGAACGTGCTGTTCAAGATCAGCTTCCCGGCCGAGTTCCACGCCCAGACCGCCGTCGAGTGCGCGATGCAGCTGCACGAACAGGTCGCCGGGCGCATCGACGAGATCGAGAAGATCGTCATCGAGACCCAGGAGGCCGGCTGCCGCATCATCGACAAGACCGGCCCCCTGGCCAACTACGCCGACCGCGACCACTGCATCCAGTACATGGTCGCCGTGCCGCTCATCTTCGGTCGCCTGGAAGCGTCCGACTACAGCGACGAGGTGGCTTCCGATCCGCGCATCGATGCCCTGCGCGACAAGATGGAAGTGAAGGAAAATCCGCAGTTCACCAGGGATTATTTCGATCCCGACAAGCGTTACATCGGCAATGCCGTTCAGGTTTTCTTTGCCGACGGCAGCCATACCGACAAGGTTTCCATCGACTATCCGATCGGCCACCGCAATCGTCGCGACGAGGGAATTCCGGTGTTGCTGGCCAAGTTTGAAAAGGCGCTGCGCGGGCATTTGCCGGCGCACAGGGTGGACGCCATCCTGGCGGCCTGCGCGGATACCGGGACGCTCGATGCGATGCCGGTTCCGGATTTCATGAAATTTTTCACTACCTGAATGACTGCGTGACCAGTCCATGAATGGCTTGCGAAAAGGGCCGTTGAATTGTTTGTTTTTTGATAAACTGAGCTTCGCCGGCCCCAAATTGTGGATCCCGGGGTTTGCGGAACCCATGAAATGGCTTTTCACGAATGTCTGTCAGGGGTGGAGCGGACATCACTGGTCAAAAAGAGAGGAGACTCGCAGATGAAACGTAAGGGCTTGTGTTTGCTGATTGCCCTGGCCTTGGGAGGCGGCGTCGTTGCTGCCCATGCCCAGGACGCCCAGAACAACGGCATGATGTCTGCCCAGGACAGCACCATGTCTCAGGACAGTAGTGCTTCGGACCTCAGTGTCTGGCCGGAAGGCTATGACACGCGTTGGTATATCGCTCCGACGCTGGGTGGTTATTACAACGATACGGATCGAAACACCAATAGTCGCCAGCTGTATTACGGCTTGGGTGTCGGTCGATTCATTTCGAAGAATGCGTCGATTGACTTTTTCATCGATCGAACCAGTCGTGACCGGGATGGTGTGGGCCATTGGGCCAACAACAATTACGGTGTCGCGGCGCGCTTCTACGGTGGTGACTGGAATGCGTGGCGTCCTTATGTCTTGGCGGGCATCATGGGCAGCTACCACATCAGTGCCAGTGATCATGGCTGGTCCCCGGCGGCTGAATTGGGCGTGGGCTTGTCCAAGACCATCACCGATTCTTCCGATTTCCGTGTCGAAGCCGCCTATCGCTATGACTGGGATGACAAGACCCAGCCGGTGGAGAGCGGTTACGGTGATTGGTTGCTGGGCTTCAGCATCGTGTCGCGCTTCGGCACGCCGCCGGCCCCGCCGCCGCCGGCTGCTCCGGCTCCGCCGCCGCCGCCCACCTGCGACCAGCTGGATGACGATGGCGACAACGTCAACAACTGTGTCGACAAGTGCCCGAACTCGGCAGCCGGTTCCCTGGTCGGTCCGGATGGTTGCCCGCAGAAGGTCGTCATCGACCTGCGCGGCGTGAACTTCAAGTTCGACCGTCCGAGCAAGGGCGAGACCGACATCGCCCCGACCCTGCAGGAGCCGACGTCCGATTCGATGGCCATCCTCCAGCAGGCCGTGGATACGCTGAAGCGTTATCCGCAGGTGAAGGTGACGGTTGCCGGTTACACCGATTCCATCGGTTCGGACACCTACAACCAGGGTCTGTCGGAGCGTCGTGCGCAGATCGTGTACAACTACCTGACTTCGCACGGCATCGACGCCAGCCGTCTGGAAGGCCCGATCGGCCACGGTGAAAACGATCCGGTTGCCAGCAACGACACGAAGGAAGGTCGTGCACGCAACCGTCGCACCGAGCTGCAGGTGGACCAGTCCACCACCGGTGCCCAGTAAGGACGACACGGCGGCAGGACATGCCGCTTGCATGAAGCAAGAGAAAACCCCGCTCCGGCGGGGTTTTCTTTTGCCTGTCGCCCGGGGGGCGTGGCCGGACCCAAGCCGGGCAGGGCGGGATTGTTCCGCTCGCTGCCGCTGCCTGTCAGGACAACACGCCGACCTGCCTGCCGATGCGGGTGAAAGCCTCGATGGCCTTGTCCAGGTGTTCGCGCGTGTGCGCCGCGCTCATCTGCGTGCGGATGCGCGCCTGGCCCTTGGGGACCACGGGGTAGAAGAAGCCGGTGACGTAGATGCCTTCGTCCAGCAGCGCGTTGGCCATGGCCTGGGCCTTGGGCGCGTCATGGATCATCACCGGCACGATCGGATGGTTGCCGGGCTTGATGTCGAAGCCGGCATCGGTCATGGCCTGGCGGAAGTGGCGCGTGTTTTCTTCCAGCTTTTCGCGCAGGTCGCCGGCTTCATCCAGCATTTTCAGCACTTCGATCGAGGCGGCGACCAGTGCCGGCGGCAGCGAGTTGGAAAACAGGTAAGGGCGCGAGCGCTGGCGCAGCAGGTCGATGATTTCCTTGTGCCCCGTGGTGAAACCACCCGCCGCCCCACCCAGGGCCTTGCCCAGGGTGCCGGTGAAAATGTCGATCTTGTCCATGACACCGTTGACCTCGGCCGAGCCGCGACCGGTCTTGCCCAGGAATCCCGTTGCATGGCATTCGTCGATGTGCACCAGCGCGTGGTATTTCTCGGCCAGCGCGGTGATCTGGTCCAGCGGCGCGACCACGCCGTCCATCGAGAACACGCCATCGGTGGCAATCAGCTTGGTGCGCGCACCCGCGGCGTCGGCCGCCTGCAACTGCTTTTCCAGGTCGGCCATGTCGCCGTTGGCGTAGCGGTAGCGCCTGGCCTTGCACAGGCGCACGCCGTCGATGATCGAGGCGTGGTTGAGCGCGTCGGAAATAATCGCGTCCTCGGCACCCAGCAGCGGTTCGAACAGGCCGCCGTTGGCGTCGAAGCAGGCGGCGTAGAGAATGGTGTCCTCGGTACCGAAGAAAGCCGAGATGTCGTGTTCGAGCTGTTTGTGCAAATCCTGGGTGCCGCAGATGAAGCGCACCGAGGCCATGCCGAAACCGTGCGTGTCCAGCGCCTTCTTCGCCGCTTCGACCAGGCGCGGGTGGTTGGCCAGGCCCAGGTAGTTGTTGGCGCAGAAGTTCAGCACCTGGCGGCCATCGGCCAGCGTGATCTCGGCCGACTGCGGCGAGGTGATGACGCGTTCGTCCTTGTACAGCCCCTGTTCGCGGATGGCGTCCAGTTCGGATTTCAGTTGGTTACGGATGGAGTAGGCCATGGTTTTGGGGCTCCTGGATGAATGAGGGATAGGGCTTCGAGTGTGGGTTGTGGATCGGGACCCGGGACCCGGGACCGGGGACCCGGTCGAAGTGGCGTCCGTCGCGAAGTTCGGAATCAGGCTCCGCCAAGGCGCTGCGGACAGAGCGGAAACGATCTTCGGTGTCTGATACACGCATTGTCCATGCCTGAAACATTCCGGAGCCGGAATCGTGCATCTTGCCGCAGCCCATCCTGAAGTGCGGGTCCCGGGTCCCGATCCGCAAACCCGATCCGAGCCATGATCCCCAAAAACTCCGATCGCGCAATCCAGAACCTCACCCTCAACGCCAGCTGCAAACCACCTTCCCGCACTGTCCCGAGGCCATCAAATCGAAACCCTTCTGGAAATCGTCGATGGCGATCTGGTGGGTCAGCGCCTTGCCCAGCGGGAAGCCGGTCTGCACCATCTGCGTCATCTTGTACCAGGTTTCGTACATGCGCCGGCCGTAGATGCCGTGCAGGACCAGGCCCTTGAAGATCACCTTGTCCCAGTCGATGCCGGCGCCGGCGGGCAGCAGGCCGAGCAGGGCGATCTTGCCGCCGTGGTACATGCAGTGCAGCATGTCGTTGAAGGCGTGCGGGTTGCCGCTCATTTCCAGGCCCACGTCGAAGCCTTCCATGTGCAGGTCGGCGACCACGTCCTTGAGGCGCTGCTTGGACACGTTGACCACGCGCGTGGCGCCCATGTCGGCGGCCAGCTTCAGGCGGTAGTCGTTGATGTCGGTGACCACGATGTTGCGCGCGCCGACGTGGCGGGCGATGCCGGCGGCGATGATGCCGATGGGGCCGGCGCCGGTGATCAGCACGTCCTCGCCGATCAGGTCGAACTCGAGCGCGCAGTGTGCGGCGTTGCCGTAGGGGTCGAAGAAGGCGGCCAGTTCCGAGGGGATCGAGTCGGGAATCGGCCACAGGTTGCTCGCCGGCACCGCCACGTACTCGGCGAACGCGCCGTTGCGGTTGACGCCGATGCCGACCGTGTGCGGGCAAAGGTGCGGGCGCCCGGCGCGGCAATTGCGGCAATGTCCGCAGACCACGTGGCCTTCGGCGGAAACGCGGTCGCCCACGCGGTAATTGGTGACCGACGAGCCCAGCTCGACGATGCGGCCGACGAACTCGTGGCCGATCACGAGGCCCGGCTTGATGGTGCGCTGGCTCCACTCGTCCCACTTGTAGATGTGCAGGTCGGTACCGCAGATGGCGGTCTTGTCCACCTTGATCAGCACTTCGTCGGGGCCGATGTCCGGCACCGGCACCTGTTCCATCCAGATGCCTTCGGCGGCTTCGCGCTTGACCAGCGCCTTCATGGTCTGTGGCATATGCAACTTCTCCGGAAATACCGGTCGATTATAAAGCCGCCGCTACAATGTGCCGATGCCTGTCGACCACCGCCCGCTTGCCGTTTTCCTGATGGGCCCGACCGCTTCGGGCAAGACGGCGCTGGCCTGCCGCCTGGCCGAACGTTTCGACGTCGACCTGGTCAGCGTGGATTCGGCGCTGGTCTACCGCGGCATGGACATCGGCACGGCCAAGCCGGATGCCGCGACGCTGGCACGGTTTCCGCACCGGCTGGTCGACATCCGCGACCCGGCCGAGGCCTATTCGGCGGCGGACTTCCGCAACGACGCCCTCGGGGCCATGCGGCAAGCCGTGGCCGGGCGACGCCTGCCGTTGCTGGTGGGTGGCACGGGCCTGTATTTCCGCGCCCTGCAGCAGGGCCTGTCGCCCCTGCCGGAGGCCGATGCCGGCATCCGGCGCCGCCTGTCGGCCGAGGCCGAGGCGCATGGCTGGCCCGCGCTGCATGCGCGCCTCGCCCGGCTGGACCCGGTGGCCGGCGCGCGCATCCGGCCGCGCGACGCGCAGCGCATCCAGCGCGCGCTGGAGGTCATCGAGCTGGGGGGCGGGCGGCCGCTCAGCGAACAACAGCGCCGTGCCGGCCCCGCCGTATTCCCCTTTCGCGTGTTGAAGCTGGCCCTGGTGCCGGTCGACCGCGCCCTGCTTCACGCACGCATCGAGACGCGTTTCGATGCCATGCTCGAGGCCGGCTTCCTGGACGAAGTGCGGGCCTTGCGCCGGCGCGAAGGCCTCGCGCCGGCGCTGCCGTCGATGCGCGCCGTGGGCTACCGCCAGGCCTGGGAATACCTGGACGGCCGGGTGGATGCGGAAACCTTCCGCCAGCGCGCGCTGGCGGCCACGCGGCAACTGGCCAAGCGCCAGATCACCTGGTTGCGGAGCGAGCTGGACGCACGCTGGCTGGATGCCGGGGCCCCCGGCACCGCCGGCGCCGTCATGCAAGCCGTGGAGTGGTTCACGAAGTGAACGGAAATCGGTGTTTGCGTGTGGTTTAAAAACGGTTAAGCTCGGCCTTGGGGATTCGTTCCGCTGGGGGAGCAGGCGAGTCGATTGGGCCGGGATGCAACCCGAAGCATGGGTGGCATCAATTATCCGGCCGTCGTTGCGAGGGAAGCGAGCCGTCCTTGCGAAGGCGGAGCTTTCCCGGGAGTCAGAACAATCATGTCCAAAGGACAATCATTGCAGGATCCTTTCCTCAACGCCCTGCGCCGCGAACGCGTGCCGGTGGCCATCTACCTGGTCAACGGCATCAAGTTGCAGGGCACCATCGAGTCGTTCGACCAGTTCGTGGTGCTGCTGCGCAACCAGGTCAGCCAGATGGTCTACAAGCACGCCATCTCGACGGTGGTTCCGGCGCGCAACGTGCGCGTCGGCGGCCACGACGCGGGGCACCACGAGAACCAGGCCAGCCGCAGCGAGACGGCAACCACGGCCTGATCCGGCTGCGTCGTTCCGAAGCTCCGGACGCGCCCGGGCCGGACCTCGCGACGGGGCGGGCCCGGGGCGGGTCCCGTCTGCGCGGGCGGCCCGCCGTCACCGGCCGCTCCGGTGTGCCATCATGTCCGACTGATGTCCAACACCTTCATCGACCGCGAGAAGAAAGGCGAGCGCGCCGTCCTGGTGCTGCCGCATTCGCACCGTGCCGGCGACCCCGCGCGCCGTGCCGACGAGTTTGCCGAGCTGGCGACCTCGGCGGGGGCCGAGGTGCTGGAGCGCATCGCCGCACGCGTGGCCGAGCCCAACCCGCGCTATTACATCGGCAGCGGCAAGGCCGGGGAAGTGGCCGAGTGCGTGCGCGCCACCGGCGCCGACCTGGTGCTGGTCGACCATTTGCTGAGCCCGGTGCAGGAACGCAACCTGGAGCAGCTGCTGGGCGTGCGCGTGATCGACCGCGCCGGCCTGATCCTCGACATCTTCTCGCAGCGCGCGCGTTCGCACGAGGGCAAGCTGGAGGTGGAACTGGCGCAGTTGCGGCACCTGGCCACCCGGCTGGTGCGCGGCTGGACCCATCTGGAGCGCCAGCGCGGCGGCAGCATCGGCCTGCGCGGCCCCGGCGAAACCCAGCTCGAGACCGATCGCCGCCTGCTCGGCATCCGCGTCCGGCAGCTCACCCGGCGCCTGGAAAAGGTGCAGACCCAGCGCCGGCAGCAGCGTCGCGCGCGGCTGCGCAACACCGTGCCGCGGGTGGCGCTGGTGGGCTACACCAACGCCGGCAAGTCGACGCTTTTCAACAGGCTGACCGCTGGCGGGGTATATGCCGCCGACCAGCTTTTCGCCACCCTGGACCCGACCGTGCGCCGCATCGAGGACCTCGACGGCGGCCCGGTCGTGCTGGCCGACACCGTCGGTTTCGTGCGCGAGCTGCCGCACGACCTGGTCGCCGCCTTCCGTGCCACCCTGGCCGAGGCGCGCGACGCCGACCTGCTGCTGCACGTCAGCGATGCGGCCGACCCCGAAAAGGACCTGCTGGCCGACGTGGTCGATCGCGTGCTCGAGGAAATCGGTGCCGGCGACGTGCCGCAACTGCGCGTCATGAACAAGATCGACCTGGCCGGCATCGACGCGCATGTCGACTGCGACGGCGAGGGCCGCGCGCACCGCGTGTGGCTGTCGGCGGGCAGCGGCGACGGCCTGGACCTGCTGCGCCGGGCCCTGGGCGAACGGCTCGGCGGCGAGAGGGTGCGGGCGCGCCTGGACCTGCCGCTCGACGCCGGCCGCCTGTACGCCCGCCTCAAGGAGGCCGGCGCGATTGCCGGCGAGCATGTCGATGCCGACGGCTGGCACCTCGACATCGAGGCGCCGCGCGAGATGCTGGCAAGCATGCCGGGCGCGGATGCCGGGCCGGTGCGCGCGCTGGCCGGCGGCGACGACGCCGTCGACCGGCCTTCCTGACACCCGCCCGGTCCGCCGTTGCGCGGGCATGATCTGCTAGAATCGCGGTTCGTGCGCCCGGCTTCGCATCACCCCGGTCGCCATTGACTGCTTCCAGCCAATTTTCGCGACGCATTCATCATGTCGAAACCCGTCGTCTCCACCCGCCGGTGCCGCGCGCCGGCCACGATCCTGCCCGCAGGGGGCTCTTGAGCATGTCCTGGAATGAACCCGGAAAAGGCGGGCACGACCCGTGGAGCCGCGACAACCGTCCTTCCGGCGGTGGCGGCAAGGGCCCGCAATGGGACGACCTTTTCAACAAGCTGCGCCAGCACATGGGCCGCTTCGGCAAGGGCGGCGGCGGCATCGTCACCATCATCGTGGCCATCATCCTGGCCTGGCTGCTGCTGTCCAGCTACACCGTCGTCGGCGCGCGCGAAGCCGGCGTGGTGCTGCGCTTCGGCGCCTATTCCCGCACCCTGGTGCCGGGTTTCCATCTCAAGCTGCCGTCGCCGGTCGAGCACGTGTACAAGGTCAAGACGACCAAGATCCGCTCGTTGTCGGACAGCGTCAAGATGCTCACCAACGACGAGAACATCGTGCACGTGGATTTCAACGTGCAATGGCAGGTGTCCGATCCGCGCAAGTTCCTGTTTTCGATGAAGGATCCCGAGCAGACCATCGGCGAGGCGGCCGAAGCGGCCGTGCGCGCGGTGGTGGGCGCCCATCCCATGGACACGCTGCTGTCGGGACAGGGCGCGCAGATGGTCACCGACACCCGCAAGCTGATGCAGAAGACGCTCGACGGCTATGACGCCGGCCTGCTGGTGACGCAGATCAGCTTCCAGAACGTGGCACCGCCGCAGCAGGTCAAGAGCGCGTTCGACGACGTCAACAAGGCGCGCGAGGACAAGCAGCGCATCGTCAACGAGGCCAATGCCTACGCCAGCAAGGTGATTCCCGTGGCACGCGGCAACGCCGCGCGCATCGCCGCCCAGGCGGCCGGGTACAAGGCGGCCCGCGTCGCCGAGGCCGAGGGCGACGCGCAGCGGTTCAACCTGATCCTGGCGCAGTACCGCGCGGCGCCGCAGGTGACCCGCACGCGCCTGTGGCTGGAGACCATGGAAGACATCATGGCCACGCATCCCAAGGTGGTCGACGGTTCCGGCGGACGCAACGTGCTCTACCTCCCGCTCGGCGCCGGCGCCGGCGCTTCCACCGCGGCATCCCGTGCCCAGGCCATGCCCGGCGTGGGCAGCGCGTTGCTGCCCGGCAACGCGTCGTCCTCGTCCGGTGCGTCCGACAACAGCCAGGGAGGCGGACAATGAAAAAGCTCTGGCCGATCATCATCATCGTGATCATCGTGATCGCGGCCTTCGGCAGCCTGTTCACGGTGAAGCAGGGCGAAAGCGCCATCCTGCTCCAGTACGGCAGGATCGAGCAGGCCGACATCAAGCCCGGCCTGCATTTCAAGTTGCCGTTCGTGCAGCAGGTGGCGTATTTCGACACCCGCATCCAGACCCTGGATGCGCAGCCGGAAAGCTATTTCACCCAGGAAAAGAAGAGCGTCGAGGTCGATTTCTACGTCAAATGGCGCATCGAAGACCTGGTCACCTACTACCGCTCCACCGCCGGCGACATCCGCCAGGCACGCCAGCGCCTTGCGCCCATCGTCAAGGACGCGCTGCGCTTCCAGGTCAACTCGCGCACGCTCGGCGAGCTGATTTCCGGCGGCCGCAAGGCCATTTCCCGCAAGGTCATCGACCAGGCCAACAAGGCCACGCGCGAACTCGGCATCAGCGTGGTGGACGTGCGCATCAAGCGCATCGAGTTGCCGGACACGGTTCGGGAGTCGGTCTACAACCGCATGCGCGCCGAGCGCAAGAACCTGGCCAACAAGTTGCGCTCCACCGGCAAGGAGGCGGGCGAAAAGATCCGCGCCGATGCCGATCGCCAGCGCCAGGTACTGATCGCCAACGCCAGGAGCGACGCGGCCAAGGTCCGGGGCGAGGGTGACGCCAAGGCGGCGGCCATCTACGCCGGGGCCTACGGCAAGGACCCGCAGTTCTACGAGTTCTACCGCAGCCTGCGGGCGTACCGGAAAACCTTCGAAGGCAGCAAGAGCGTGCTGATCGTGAACCCGGATTCGGAGTTCATGCGCTACTTCAACGACGCCGATGGACGCGGCCGGCACTGATGCGCGAGTTGTACGCGGCGTTGTGCCTGGTGTTCGTCATCGAGGGCCTGGTGCTGCTGGTCGCCCCGCGCGGCTGGCAGAAGATGGTCGAGCAGGCCGCGCGGATGGACCCGCGCATCCTGCGCGTGTGCGGCGGCGTGGCCGTGGTGGCCGGCCTGCTGGTGCTGCAGGTGGTCAACAGGTAGGCCGATCCCGCCCCTGGCGGGGCATCGAGATGCGAGACAAGCAATGGGCAAGTCAGTTGTAATCCTCGGGGCGCAGTGGGGCGACGAAGGCAAGGGCAAGATCGTCGACCTGCTGACCGAATGCGTGGGCGCCGTGGCCCGTTTCCAGGGCGGCCACAATGCCGGCCACACCCTGGTCATCAACGGCGAAAAGACCGTGTTGCACCTGATCCCCTCGGGCATCCTGCGCGAAGGCGTGCAATGCCTGATCGGCAACGGCGTGGTGCTTTCTCCGGCGGCCCTGCAGAGCGAGATCGCGGAGCTGGAAGACAAGGGCGTGGACGTGCGCTCGCGCGTGAAGATCAGCCCGGCCACGCCGCTGATCATGCCGTACCACATCGCCGTCGACCAGGCGCGCGAGAAGGCCGCCGGCGGCAGCGCCATCGGCACCACCGGGCGCGGCATCGGCCCGGCCTACGAGGACAAGGTGGCGCGCCGCTCGATCCGCGTGGCCGACCTGATGTACCCGCACGAGCTGCCGGAGAAGATCCGCGCGGCCGTCGATTACCACAATTTCATCCTCGAGCACTGGCTGAAGACCGACACCGTCGATTGCCAGAAGACCCTGGACGACGCGCTGGCCTGGGGCGAGTACATCCGGCCCATGGTCGACGACGTGGCCACCGTGCTGCACGACCTGCGTGCCACGGGCGGCAACATCCTCTACGAAGGCGCCCAGGGCGCGTTGCTGGACATCGACCACGGCACCTATCCCTACGTCACCTCCAGCAACACCACGATCGGCGGCGCGCTGGCCGGCACCGGCGTCGGCGCCTGCGACATCGACTACGTGCTGGGCATCTGCAAGGCCTACGCCACGCGCGTGGGCGGCGGGCCGTTCCCGACCGAACTGCACGACGACACCGGCAAGTACATCGCCAAGGCCGGCAACGAGTTCGGCGCCAGCACCGGGCGCCCGCGCCGCTGCGGCTGGATCGACCTGGTGGCCCTGCAGCGCGCGGTGCAGATCAACGCCATCTCCGGCCTGGCCATGACCAAGCTGGACGTGCTCGACGGTCTGGACACCATCAAGGTCTGCGTGGCCTACGAGTACCGCGGCAAGCGCCGCGAACTGGCGCCGCTGGACGCCGACGGCTGGCGCGAATGCAAGCCGGTGTACCTGGATTTTCCGGGCTGGGAAGAAAAGACCAGCGGCGTGCGCGAGTGGAACAAGCTGCCGGCGGCGGCGCGCGCCTACCTGCGGGCCATCGAGGAACTGTCCGGCTGCCCGCTGGCCCTGGTCGCCACCGGCGCCGACCGCGACGACACCATCGTGCTGCGCGACCCGTTCGCCTGATCCGGGACCATACGCCCGATCCGGCGCAGCGCTTCTTGATCGGGCCTACATTCAAAATCGCCCCCACCGTAGGCCGGCTCAAGGAGCGCAGCGACGGAGCCGGCGTCCAGGATCCGACGTTCCCGAAACCTTTACGATGGTGCGGTGAACGAGCCCGCCCCCCGACGCGACGCATCATCCACCGCCGTTGCATCCACGCGCGGCGATGCCCGTCGCTGGGTCCTGCTGGCGCTGATGTGCACGATGATGCTGGCGGCCATGGACACCACCATCGTGTCCACGGCCATTCCGCAGATCGTCGGCGAGCTGGGCGGCTTCGCGCTGTTCGGCTGGGTGTTCTCGGTCTACCTGCTGGCGCAGACGGTCACCATCCCCGTCTACGGCAAGCTGGCGGACCTGTTCGGGCGCAAGCCGGTGCTGCTGGCCGGCACCGTGATTTTCCTGGCCGGGTCGACGGCCTCGGCGGCGGCCTGGAGCATGCCCGCGCTGATCGTGTTCCGCGGCCTGCAGGGGCTGGGCGCCGGTTCGATCATGGCCACGGTGGCGACGCTGGCCGGCGACCTGTATTCGGTGCGCGAGCGCGCGGCCATCCAGGGCTGGCTGTCCAGCGTGTGGGGGATGGCCGCCATCGTCGGCCCGGTGCTGGGCGGGGCGCTTGCCGAATACGTGTCCTGGCGCTGGATCTTCCTGATCAACCTGCCCATCGGCGTGGCGGCCATGGCGCTGCTGGGCGTGTTCCTGCACGAGCGGTTCGAACGGCGCCGGCCGCGCATCGACCATGCCGGCGCCGTCCTGCTGCTGGGCTGCGCCGGCTGCCTGATTTTCGGCCTGCTGCAAGGCGGGCAGGCGTGGCCGTGGCTGTCCGCCCCGAGCGTGGCGGTCTTTGCCGCGGCCGTCGTCCTCGCTGCCGTGCTGGCATGGGTGGAGCGGCGCGCGGCCGAGCCGGTCATGCCGGGGTGGCTGTGGCGGCACCGCATCCTCGGCGGCGCCAACCTGGCCACCGTCGGCATGGGCATCGTGATGATGGCGCCGAATGCCTACCTGCCCACGTTCGCGCAATCGGTGCTGGGCCTGGGCGCCATCGCCTCGGGCCTGGTGCTGGCCAGCATGAGCATCGGCTGGCCGCTGGCTTCCTCGTTTTCCGGGCGCCTCTACATGCGCGTCGGTTTCCGGCAGACGGCGCTCGCCGGCGCGTTCCTGCTGGTGCTGGCCACGTCCGGCTTCGTGCTGCTGCCGCAGCCGGCGCCGGCGTGGGCGGTGGTGCTGGACACGGTGGTGCTGGGCGCGGGTTTCGGCCTGTTGTCCACGCCCCTGCTGGTGGGCGTGCAGTCGATCGTGGGCTGGGACCGGCGCGGCGTGGTCACCGGCGGCAACATGTTCTCGCGCTACCTGGGCGCCAGCCTGGGGGCGGCGTTGATGGGTGCGATCTTCAATGCCGCCTTGCGCGAGCGCCTGGGCCGGGCACCCGCGGCGCTGGCCGCGTCGCTACCGGACAACGTCAACGGCGTGATCGGAGCCCTGCAGGAGGGCGGGCTTCCGGCTGCCGGCGCGGCCTACCTGCGCGCGGCGATCGACGCCGCGACCGCGCACCTGTACGTGGCGGGCCTGGCCGTGGCCGCGCTGGTGGTGCTGGCGGTGTGGTATCTGCCGCGTCATTTCGCGCGTGCGGAGGACTCCTGACGCCTGCCCGTGCCGTGGATGAACGGCGGTTTCGTCAGCCACAGGATCGGCACGAGGGCGAACATGACCCAGCCCAGGACCTGCATGATGTCGTTGAACGACATCTGGAAACTCTGCTCGGTAATGGTCTGGTTGAGAATGACCAGCGCCTGTCGCGTGTGCCCGTGTCCGAGGGCCTGGATGGTATGCGTGGCCACGGGGTTGTAGGGAGTGACATGTTCGCTGAGGTTGACGTGGTGGGCCACCGCGCCGCGGTCCCACATGAACGTGACGATGGCCGCCGAGAAGCTTCCGCCCAGCTGCCGCAGGAAGGTGGACGTGCCCGAGCCGGAGGCGATTTCCTTGCCTTCCAGGTCCGACAGCAGGATGGTCA
>CAZBZD010000033.1:0-13704 GCA_964496295.1 uncultured Rhodanobacteraceae bacterium
TTCTGCGGGTCCAGCCACACGCGCATGGCGTACTTGCCGGCGCCGAACACCTGCACGTCGCCGACGCCGGGCAGGCGCGCCAGTTCGTCCTTGACGTGCAGGCGCGCGTAATTGGCCAGGTACAGCATGTCGTAGCGCTGATCGGGCGAGACCAGGTGCACCACCATGGTCAGGTTGGGCGAGGACTTCCTGGTGGTCACGCCGAGCCGCTGCACCTCCTGCGGCAGGCGCGGCAGGGCCTGGGTGACGCGGTTCTGCACCTGCTGCTGGGCTTTGTCCGGATCGGTGCCGAGCGCGAACGTGACGGTGAGCTTCATGCGCCCGTCGGCGGTCGACTGCGAGGAGGTGTAGAGCATGCCCTCGACGCCGTTGATCTGGTTTTCCAGCGGCGTGGCCACGGTCTGGGCGATGGTTTCCGGATCGGCACCGGGGTAATTGGCGCTGACCACCACCGTCGGCGGCACCACTTCCGGATACTCGGTGATCGGCAGCAGCGGCAAGGCGATGGCGCCGGCGATCACGATGAGGATCGACAGCACCGCGGCCTTGATCGGGCGATCGATGAAGGACTGGGCGATATTCATGACAATTCCGTGGCAAGGGATGACAGCGGCGGCAGGCAGTCGCTCAGCGGCTGGCCACCGCGGCCTTCGCGCTGCCGCCGAGCGGCCCGCTCCGGCGCAGCGACTCGCGTTGTTGTCGGGTCAGGCGCGCCACCATCGGCGCCTCCCTGGCCGTGACCTTCTGGCCGGGGCGCACGCGCTGCAGGCCGTTGACGACGATGCGGTCGCCGGGCTCCAGGCCCGAGCGGACCACGCGCAAGCCGTGGAACAGCGGACCGAGGTCGACGCGCTGGTAGCTGGCCTTGCCGTCCTCGTCGACCACGTAGACGAAGCGATGGCCAAGATCGGTGCCGATGGCGCGCGGGTCGATCAACACCGTCGGCCGGGGCTTGCCGGTGGGCAGGCGCAGGCGCGCGAACAGGCCCGGCACCAGGGCGCTGTCGGCATTGGCGAACACCGCGCGCAGGCGGATGGTGCCGCTGTCGCCATCGACACGGTTGTCGACGAAGTCGACGTGGCCCCGGTGCGGGAAGCCCTTCTCGTCGGACAGGCCCATCAACACCGGCGCATGCATCGCCGAGCCGTTGCCGCTCGCATTGGCGCTGCCCTGGTCGAGCAAGGCCAGGTAGGCGTTTTCGTCGACATCGAAGTACGCGTACAACGGCGCCGTGCCGACCACCTCGGTGAGCACGTCGGCACTGGTGACCAGGTTTCCCGGGGTGATGCGCACGTTGCTGACGCGACCGTCGATGGGCGAGCGCACGTGCGTGAACTCGAGGTTCAACTGCGCCGACTTCAGCTGCGCACGCGTGGCCGCGACCTTGGCCGCAGCATTGCGCTCGGCGCTGTCCAGGGCCTGGTGCTGCTTGACCGAGATGTAGTGCTTGCCGATCAGCTTGTCGCCGCGGGTGGCATTGGCGCGGGCCAATTTCAGGCTCGAACGCGCGGCGGCCAGGCTGGCCTCGAGACGATCGACCTCGGCCTGGTACGGACGCGGATCGATGCGGAACAGGAGCTGGCCCTCGTGCACCATCGAGCCTTCGGTAAAGGCCACCCTGGTCACGTAGCCGCTGACGCGCGGCCGCACGGCCACCGAATCGACGGCCTTGAGACGACCGGTATGGGTTTGCGTGGCGGCGATCGGCCGCACGACGACCTTCGACACCGTGACCGCAGGCGCGTGCGCACCTGCATGACTCGGCGCCGCCGACGCGCCACCGGTGAGGTAGCGCGCGCCAAACACAACGGCCACGATGGCCACCACGACGACAATCCAGCGCAAGGCTTTCATGGGTTTCTCCGGGTAGGTGGGGTGCCGCGGCCAAGCCCCCACCACGGCGTCGGCAGGAAACGTGGTTGCGAAAGGGGTTGAAAAAACCCGGATGTCGCGCATATCTGTCATGACTGCCAGTCAGCAATCGAGGCTGCGGTTTTCAGCAAGGGGGGGAGGGCCTGCCTTGTTGCGAGGGAAACCCGATGGAAGACTTGTCCGCGATCGCCGCCTTCGTCCGCGTGGTCGAAGCGCACAGCTTCGCCGCCGCCGCGCGGCAACTGGAATTGAGTGCATCCGGGGTCAGCCGTGCGGTGTCGCGGCTGGAAGCCAGCCTAGGCGTGCGCCTGCTGGCGCGCACCACCCGTTCGTTGAGCGTCACCGAGGAGGGCCGCGCCTTCTACGAGCGCTGCCGGCGCATTCTGGCCGATCTCGACGAAGCCACCGAGACCATCGGCGAGGCGCGCGACCACCCGCGCGGCCGGTTGCGCGTGGCCGCGACGATGTCGGTGGGCCGCGCGCTGGTGCTGCCGCATTTGCCGGAATTCCACGAGCGCTACCCCGACATCCACCTCGAAATGGTGCTCGGCGACCGCAGCCTGGACATGATCGAGGAAGGCATCGACTGCGCGTTGCGCATCGGCGAACTGGCCGACTCCTCGATGGTGGCGCGGCGCATCGGCCAGTTCCGCACGCTGACCGCCGCCTCGCCCGCCTATCTGGAAAAACATGGCCGCCCGCGCACGCTGGACGATCTGTCCGGCCATCGCTGCATCGGCTACGTCAGGCCGGTGCACGGCGTGATTTCCTGGGATTTCCAGACCCCCCGCGGACGCACCAGCATCGACGTGGCGTCGCCGATGCTGTCGCTGAACGACCACGAATCGGTGATCCAGGCCGGCGTGCTCGGCCTCGGCATCATCCAGACCGGCTACGCCGTGGCCGCGACCTACCTCAAGCACGGCAAGCTGGTGCCGGTGCTGGAGGATTTCGAAACCAGCGGCCCGGAAATGTGGATGGTGTATCCGCAGCGACGCCACCTGTCCTCGCGCGTGCAGGTGTTCATCGACTGGATCAGCGAGGTGTTCGAGCGCGAAGGTCGCTGCTGCCCGAACCTGTCACCGACGAAGGCACAGGTCGCGCACGCCTCCGCCTCGTAGAAACACACCGGACGTTTCCGACTCTTCGAAAGCCCCACAGGGTGGGCCTTGGCCGAATGGCGCTTGCCTAAGCGCTTGCCCACCCTCAAACCGTTCGCGCTGAGCGTAGGCCGCAGGCCGGAGTCGAAGCGCATCCGGCAAGTTACCGGCAGGTCCTTCGACTCCGGCCTGCGGCCTACGCTCAGGACGAACGGTGGTTAAACAAGTGTCACTCGGCCAAGACCCACCCTACTCATTCGTTTGATTTTTCAATTGCAGCCGCTTGCGCTTGCGCTCGGCCCGTCGCGCCCGGCGGGCGGCCTTGCGTTCCAAGCGGTCGTGGCGGCCCAGGTAGATCGCCGGCGTGGACAGCAGCGTCAGCAACTGCGACACGAACAGGCCGCCGATCATGGCGATGCCGAGCGGCTGGCGCATTTCCGAGCCGACGCCGAAGCCGATCGCCAGCGGCAGCGCCGCGCCCATGGCCACCAGCGTGGTCATCAGGATCGGGCGGAAGCGCACCAGCGCCGCCTCGCGGATCGCCTCGACCGGGTCCTGCCCGTGCTCGCGCTCGCGCACCAGGGCGAAGTCCACCAGCAGGATCGCGTTCTTCTTGATGATGCCGATCAGCAGCAGCAGCGCGATGATGGCCACCGCGGAAATCGGCGTGCCGGTCACCAGCAGCGCCAGGAACGCGCCGGCGCCGGCGGCCGGCAACGTCGACAGGATCGTCAGCGGATGACGCAGGCTTTCGTAGAGCATGCCCAGCACCACGTACATCACGATGATGGCGGCGATGATGAGTTCCAGGAAATTCGATTTCATGTTGTTGAAGTCGAGCCCCGGGCTGGAAAAATCCGCGCGGATGCCGCCGGGCAGGCGCAGGTTGGCGGTGGTCTGCTTGATCAGCTCCACGGCCTTGCTGGGCGCCACGCCGGGCGCGGTGTTGTAGCCGATGTTGACCACCCTGGCCTGGTTGTAATGGCTGACCGCCGGCGGCACCGAAGCCAGCGCGATGTGCGCGATCTGCGACAGCGGCACCATCGCGCCGCGCCGGTTCTGCACGTACACGCGCTCCAGCGAGGCGGCGTTGACGGTCTGCCGCGGATCGGTGCTCAGCACCACGTGCGACTCGTCGACGTCGGAATAGATGGTCGTCACCGTCTGCCTTCCGAATGCGCTGTACAGGGCCGTGTCGACGGCGGCCATGGAAATGCCGGCGCGCGCGGCGCGCTGGCGGTCCACCACCACGCGCTGTTCCAGGCCCTGCGCGTCGTAGTCGCTCTTGACGTCGCGCAACTGCGGCAGCTTGCGCAGCGCCCGCACCAGGCGCACGCTGGCCTGGCCCAGGTCGCCGCCCGAGTCGGCGCGCAACTGGAAGCTGTTCTGGGTGCCGCCGCTGCCGCCGCTGCCGCCGCCACCGCCGAGGAACTGCATCATGCGGATCTGCGTTTCCGCGCCGGGCACGTCGGCCACGCGTCCGCGCAGGCGTTCGATCACTTTCTGTCCGTGCAGGTCGCGATGCGGTTTGAGGTCGATGAAGATGCTGCCCGAATTGCCGACGGCACCACCGAACTGGCCGCCGAGGATGGCGGTCACGTCGAGTACCGCCGGATCCTCGCCGAGCAGCGCGGCCACATGCTGCAGCTTCGCGCGCATCAGGTCCGGCGCGATGTTGGTGGCAGCGCTGACGTCGGCGCGCACCAGGCCGGTGTCCTGGGCCGGCATGCCGACGGTGCCGGCGGTCCTGGCCACGGCCACGGCCAGCACCACGGTCAGGAACAGCAGCATGGCCGGTTGCCAGCGCATCAGGCGGCGATGGCGCATGGCCCAGTCCAGCATGCGCGCGTAGATGCCCAGCAGGCGCTCGTCGAACCGTGCCAGCCGCGCCTGCCAGCGCGCCGGCCGGTGCGGCCTGCCGCTGCGTCCCTCGCGCAGGTAATGGGCGCACAGCGCCGGGGTGAGGGTGAGCGAAACCACCGCGGAAATGACCACCGCCGCGGCCAGCGTCACCGAGAACTCGCGCAGGATCATGCCGATCATGCTGCTTTCGAACAGCATCGGCGTGAACACGGCCAGCAGCGACACGGTGATGGACACCACGGTGAAGGCGATCTCGCCCAGCCCCGTCACCGCCGCCTCGAACGGGCGCATGCCGGCCTCGATGTGGCGCACGATGTTTTCGCTGACCACGATCGCGTCGTCGACCACGAAGCCGATGCAGATCACCAGCGCCATCAGCGACAGGTTGTTGAGCGTGTAGCCGAGCACCCACATCACCACGAACGCGCCGGCCAGCGACAGCGGCACGCTGATCGCGGCGATGATCGTCACGTCGCCGCGACGCAGGAACATCAGCATCACCAGCACCACCATGACGATGGACACCAGCAGGCTCAGCTCGACCTCGTGCACCGAGGCCCTGGTGGTCCTGGTCAGGTCGAAGATGGGATGCACGTGCACCGACGGCGGCAGCGAGGCCTGCAGCGCCGGCAACTGCGCCTTGATCCGGGCCACCGCGGCCACCGCGTTGGCGTTCGGGCGCTTCTGCACCTGCAGCACCACCGCGCGCTCGCCGTTGAACCAGGCACCGGCATACGGGTTCTCGGGGCCGGAGTAGACATGGGCCACGTCACGCAGGTGGATCGGCTTGCCGTTGCGGATCGCGATGACCAGGCCGGCGAAATCGTCCGCCGTGTGCAGCTGGTCGTTGGCGGTCACGAGGAGCTTGCGCCGGCCGTTGTCGAGGATGCCCTGCGGCGAAGTCACGTTGGCGGCGACCAGCGCGTTGCGCACGTCGTTGGCCGACAGGTGCAGCGCCGCCAGCTTGCGCAGGTCGAGTTCCACCTGCACCGCCGGCGTGCTGGCACCGGCGACCTGCACGCGGCTGACGCCCTCGACCTGGGCCAGGCGCGGCGCCAGCACCAGGTTGGCCTTCTGGTACATCTCGGCCGGCGTCTCGGTTTCCGAGGTCAGCGTCAGCAGCAGCAGCGGAATGGTGTTGGTGTTGAACTTGAAATAGGTCGGCGCGGCGGGCAGGTTGCGCGGCAGGTCGTTCATCGACGCGTTGATGGCCGCCTGCACGTCGCGTGCCGCGTCGTCCACGTCGCGGTCGAAATCGAACAGGATGAAAATCGCCGCCGAACCCTCGCTGCTGGTCGAGCGCATGCTCGACACGCCGGCGATGGCGCCCAGGTGGCGCTCCAGCGGCGCGGCCACGGTGGTCGCCATGGTCTGCGCGCTGGCGCCGGGCTGGTTGGCGATCACCACCACGCCCGGGAACTCCAGCTCCGGCAGCGGCGCCACGCCCAGGCGCGCGTAGCCCAGCGCGCCGACCAGGCACAGGCCGGCGGCCAGCAGGATCAGGCCCCGCGGGCGGCGCAGCAACGGCGTGAACACGTTCATGTCGGGCAGCATGCCCGCAAGGGAGGGGTCAGCACGTGTGCAACAAGTCCGGGGGTGTCGAAAGGCAGGGTGCCAAGCGTAATGGATTGTTCGGTGGCGAGGGGCCGGGTGCGCCCGCGATGGCGCACCCGGCGGCCGGTCAATGGGCCCGGTGTTCGCCGCCGATCCAGGTTTCGCGCACGTGCAGGTGCTCGTCGAGCACCGTGAAGTCGGCGCGGCAGCCGACGGCGATGCGGCCGTGGGTGCGCGACAGGCCCAGGAAATCGGCCGGATAGGTGGACGCCATGCGCGCGGCCTCGGCCAGCGGCAGGCCCAGCAGGTTGACGCTGTTGCGCACGGCCGCGGCCATGTCCAGCGCCGACCCCGCCAGCACGCCGTCGGCGGTCTGGCAGATGCCGTCGCGGGCGGTGATGGTCTCGCCCTTGAGCACGAAAGCCGGATCGTCCGCACCCACCGGCGGCATCGCGTCGGTGACCAGGAACATCTTGCCGCGCGGCTTGGCGGCGATGGCCACGCGCAGGCTGGCCGGATGCACGTGGTGGCCGTCGACGATCAGGCCGCACCAGCTGTCGGCATCCTCCAGCGCCGCGCCGACCGTGCCCGGCGCGCGGCTGGTGAACGGGCTCATGGCGTTGAAAAGGTGCGTGAAGCCGCGCGCGCCGGCATCCAGCGCCATGCGCACGGTGGCGTAGTCGGCCGCGGTGTGGCCGACCGAGACGATCACGCCGCGGGCCAGGAACGCCTGGATGGTTTCCGTCGGCACGCGGTCCGGGGCCAGCGTCAGCAGGGTCGTGCCGTGGGTCATCGAACCGATCAGGGCCACGTCCTCGGCATCCGGCACGCGGAACTTGCCGGCGTCGTGCACGCCCTTGCGCTCGGGGGCCAGGAACGGTCCCTCGACGTGGATGCCGAGCACGCCGGGCACGTTCCCGGCGACGGCCGCGCTGGCCGCTTCGACGGCCCGGCGCATCACTTCGCGATCGTCGCTGATCAGGGTCGGCAGCAGGCTGGTGGTGCCGAAGGGCCGGTGCGCCGCCGCGATGGCGCGGATGCCCTCGACCGTGGGCGTGTCGTTGAACAGCACCCCGCCGCCGCCGTTGACCTGGCAGTCGATGAAACCCGGCAGCAGGCAGTTCCCGCCCAGGTCGTGGCGCCGGGCCTTGCGCACGCGCGGGTCCGACGGCAGCGCCAGGCCGCTGATGCGGCCGTCGTCGACCAGCACGGCGAAACCGCTTTGCAGGCCGTGGCTGGTCAGGACGCGGCCGTTGACGAGGGCGGTGGTCATGCGGATTTCCTCGGATTTTGCCGCCCCCTGCAGGAGCGGGCCCTGCCCGCTCCTGCAGGGGGGCAGACATGATGATTCAGACGGTTTCGGTGACCTTGTTGAGATACGGCGGCACGTCCGGATTGCGTCCGCGCGCCAGCGCCAGGGCATTGACCGCGCGGTAGAACGCCTGCACGGCCAGCAGCGGCGCCACCAGCGGATGCGGCGCGGGCACGACCGGCAGCGCGTCCCGGCCTTCGTCGCCGGGCATGGCCGTCCACACGCGGGCGCCGCGTTCGCGGAACTCGCGCACCGTCGCGCGGGTGCCGCGCAGGGTACCGTCGTCCTGGCCGATGGCCAGCACCGGAAAGCCTTCCCCGACCAGCGCCATGGGGCCGTGCTTGACCTCGGCGCTGGAAAACGCCTCGGCGTGCAGGCCGCAGGTTTCCTTGAACTTGAGCGCCATTTCCTGCGCCGCGCCGAAGCCGTAGCCGCGCCCGAGCACGAACAGGTTGTGCCCCTCGCGCAGGCCGCCGACCAGCGGCGTCCAGTCCTGCTCGAAGGCCTCGCGCATGGCCTCGGGCGTATCCTGCAGCGCATTGAGCAGCGGTACATGCCCGGTCCAGCGCGCGACCAGGTGCACGATGGCCGCCAGCGTGGCCAGGTAGCTCTTGGTCGCGGCCACGCTGTGCTCGGGACCGGCGCGCAGCGGGATCACCGTGTCGGCCATGGCCGCCAGCGGCGAACCCTCGACGTTGACCAGCGCCACCACGCGCGCGCCGGCGGCCTGCGCGGCCTCGGCGTTGCGCACCAGGTCCGGGCTCTTGCCCGATTGCGAGATGACCAGGTACAGCGCGCCTTGCAGGCGTTGCGCCACCGCGTACACCGATTCCACCGAGGGCGAGGCCGAGGCGGTGACGATGCCGAGCTGGGTCTCGATGGCGTACTTGGCGAAGGTCGCGGCGTGGTCGGAGCTGCCGCGCGCGCAGGTCACCACGAAACGCGGCGGCGTGGCGCGCAGGCTTTCGGCCAGCGCCGAGACCACGGCGTCGTTGGCCGCCATCTGGCGTTCCAGCACGGCCGCCGCTTCGGCGGCTTCGGCAAACATCAGGGTCCGGTCGGGACGTGGCAGGGGGTCGATGGAGTCGGTCATGGGCGAAAATCGTTGGCGAAGGAAAGAATCGGCCGGTCGCACGGGCTCACGGTTCGCCCTGCAACTCGGCCACGAAGTCGTACACGTCGCCGCGGTACCACGAGCGGGTGAACTCGACCACGCGGCCGTCGTCGAGGAAGCTGCGTCGCTCCAGCGCCAGGCCGGCGCTGCCGACCGGCACCTTGAGCAGGCGCGCCTGTTCGGCGCCGAGGTTGATCGCGCGCAGGCGCTGCAGGGCACGCACCGGGCGGCAATGCAAACGGTCCAGTGCCTCGTAGAGTGAATCGACGACCCACGCGGGGTCTTCCAGCACGGCACGCGGGATGGAACTGCGCTCCACCGCCAGCGGCTCGGCGGCGCCGTAGCGCAACCGGTACAGGCGCGACACCTCGTCGCCCGGCGACAGGTTGAGCGCCATGGCCTCTTCCGGCGTCACCTCGCCCACCTCGCGTTCCAGGAACACCGAATGCGGATTGAGGCCGCGGGCGCGCAGGTCCTCGGTGAAGCTGGTCAGGCGTGACAGCGGCTTGACGATGCGCTCGGCGACGAAGGTGCCGGCCCCGTGGCGCTGGATCAGCACGCCGTCCTCGACCAGCCCGGTGATGGCCTTGCGCACGGTGACGCGGGAAATGGCCAGTTGCCGCGCCAGCTCGCGTTCGCTGGGCAGCACCTGGCCCGGCTCCACGGCACCGCGCTCGACGCTGCTGCGAATGGCGCGGCGAAGGCGCAGGTAGGCCGGCGCGCGGCTGTTCGCGGCGAGACGCTGGTATTCGTTGAGCAGGACGGTCTCCATGACAGGAAACATACCAGTAAGATACCAATACTGCAACGCATGCATACGTTTGCATTATGCACGCTTGTTCATATCAACCCCTTGCAATAAGGTGGTGTTGTAGTGGTATCTTGACAACTCTGCTTTTGTCTTTCCCGGGGAACAGCGCGTGAACACCCAGCAGCACAAGCCGGTCGCGGCCTTCGACATGGTGATCTTCGGCGGCACGGGCGACCTGGCCATGCGCAAGCTGTTGCCGGCGCTGCTGCGCCGTTTCGCCGACGGCCAGATCCCCGCCGACAGCCGCATCATCGGCGTGGCGCGCGAGGAGCAGGCGGCGCAGGCCTACCGCGAGCGCGTGGCCGGCGCGCTCGAAAAGGCCGTCGGCACCGAACGCGACATCGCCGCGCGCATTCCCGACTTCCTGCACCTGCTCGACTACCGCTCCCTGGACGCCACCCGCGACGCCGGCTGGGACGATTTTGCCGAACTCATGCACGACCAGGGCGCCGGGCGCGTGCACGTGTTCTACCTGTCCACCAGCCCGCGCATCTTCGTCGACATCTGCCAGCGCCTGCGCCAGCACGCGCTGAACGACGGCAACGCGCGGGTGGTGATCGAAAAGCCGATCGGCCACGACCTGGAAAGCGCGCGCGCCATCAACGACGCCGTGGGCGATGTGTTCGCCGAAAGCCGGATCTTCCGCATCGACCACTACCTCGGCAAGGAAACGGTGCAGAACCTGCTCGCGCTGCGTTTTGCCAACGCCCTGTTCGAGCCGTTGTGGAACGCCGCGCACATCGACCACGTGCAGATCACCGTGGCCGAGACCGTGGGCGTGGAACAGCGCGCCGGCTACTACGACCACGCCGGCGCGCTGCGCGACATGGTGCAGAACCACCTGCTGCAACTGCTGTGCATGGTGGCCATGGAACCGCCCTCGTCGCTGGCCCCGGATGCCGTGCGCGACGAAAAACTCAAGGTGCTGCACGCGCTGCGGCCGATCGGCGCCGACAACGCCGGACGCCTGACCGTGCGCGGCCAGTATCGCGCCGGGGCCGCCAACGGCGACGCCGCGGCCGGCTACCTGGACGACATCGGCCAGGACGCCTCGCCCACCGAGACCTTCGTCGCGCTCAAGGCCGAGGTCGGCAACTGGCGCTGGTCCGGGGTGCCCTTCTACCTGCGCACCGGCAAGCGCCTGCCCACGCGGGTGTCGGAAATCGTGGTCAATTTCCGCGCCATCCCCTACTCCATCTTCGACGGCGGCAGCGGCACGATCAATCCCAACAAGCTGGTGCTGCGCCTGCAGCCGGACGAGGGCGTGAAGCTGTGGCTGATGGCCAAGTATCCCGGCCCCGGCGGCCTGCGCCTGACCTGCGTGCCGCTGGACATGAGCTTCGCCGACGCCTTCGGCGTGGCCCAGCCCGACGCCTACGAGCGCCTGCTGCTGGACGTGGTGCGCGGCAACCCGACGCTGTTCATGCGCCGCGACGAAGTGGAAGCCGCGTGGCGCTGGATCGACCCGATCCTGGCCGCCTGGAGCGCCGGCGGCGACAAACCCCGGAGCTACACCGCCGGCACCTGGGGCCCGAGCGCCTCGGTGGCCCTGATCGAACGCGACGGACGCACCTGGCACGACGACGACAGCTGCTGAGGAGACATCCCATGCAATGGCACAACTACGACAACGACGACTCCGTGGCCGCGGCCCTGGCCGAGGCCGTCGCCGGCGACCTCGAACGCACCCTGTCCGCCCGCGGCAGCGCGCTGCTGGCGCTTTCCGGCGGCACCACGCCGAAGCGCTTCATGCAGGACCTGTCGCGGCACGCGCTGGACTGGGCCAGTGTCACCGTGACCCTGGTCGACGAGCGCTGGGTGCCGCCGACCCACCCGCGCTCCAACGCCCGCCTGGTGAACGAGAACCTGCTGCACGGCAAGGCCGCCGAGGCCCGCTTCGTGCCGCTGTACGTGGACGCGCCCACCCCGGAAAACGCCCTGCCGCGCGTCGCCGCGCGCATCGACGCGCTGCCGCTGCCGCCGGACGTGGCGGTGCTGGGCATGGGCACCAACGGCCACACCGCCTCGTTCTTTCCCGGCGGCGACCATCTGGCCGAGGCACTGGACCCGGACGGCAAGGCCAGCGTGCTGCCGATGCGCGCGCCCGACGCCGGCGAGCCGCGCATCACGCTGACCCTGCCGGTGCTGGTCGCCGCGCCGTCGCTGTACCTGCACATCGAGGGCGCCAAGAAACGCCACGTGCTGGAACAGGCCATCGACGGCACCGACTACCCCATGCGCGCCGTGATCGAGGCCGCGCCGCAACTGCAGACCTACTGGTGCCCGTGAGGCTTGCGACGGCGGGCAGTGCCCGCCCTGCGCGACCAACCCGGACATCCACGCAGGACGGGCATTGCCCGCCGAACACATCCCCCTTGCACCACACCCATCATGCATCCCGTCATCGCCGAAACCACCGAACGCATCGTCGAACGCAGCCGCGCCACGCGCGCCGCCTACCTGGCGCGCATCGACGCCGAAGTCCGCGCCGGCACGCGCCGCCGCGAATCCTCCTGCGGCAACCAGGCCCACGGCTTCGCCGCCAGTCCGCGCCACGACAAGGCCGAGCTGCGCAGCGGCGACAAGCCCAACCTCGGCATCGTCAGCGCCTACAACGACATGCTCTCGGCGCACCAGCCGTACGAGAACTACCCGGCCCTGATCCGGCACCTGGCGCGCGAGGCCGGCGTCACCGCGCAGATGGCCGGCGGCGTGCCGGCGATGTGCGACGGCATCACCCAGGGCCGCGAGGGCATGGAACTGTCGCTGTTCTCGCGCGAGGTGATCGCCATGGCCGCGGCCGTGGCGCTGTCGCACGACATGTTCGACGGCGCGATCTTCCTCGGCATCTGCGACAAGATCGTGCCCGGCCTGCTGACTGCCGCGCTCAGCTTCGGCCACCTGCCGGCCGTGTTCATCCCCGCCGGCCCGATGCCCAGCGGCCTGCCCAACCAGGACAAGGCCGCCGTGCGCCGCCGCTTCGCCGAAGGCGCCGCCGGTCACGACGCCCTGATGGACGCCGAGGCCGCCTCCTACCACTCGCCCGGCACCTGCACCTTCTACGGCACCGCCAACTCCAACCAGATGCTGATGGAGATCATGGGCGTGCACCTGCCCGGCGCCAGCTTCGTCAACCCCGGCACGCCGCTGCGCGAGGCGCTGACCGCCGCCGCCGTCAAGCGCGCCGCCGCCATCACCCATCTGGGCGAGGAGTACACGCCGTTCGGGCGCATGCTCGACGAGCGCAGCTTCGTCAACGGCATCGTCGGCCTGAACGCCACCGGCGGCTCCACCAACCACCTGATGCACCTGACCGCTGTGGCCGCGGCCGCCGGCATCCGCATCACGCTGGAAGACTTCGACGCCATCTCGCGCGTGGTGCCGCTGATGGCGCGCGTGTATCCCAACGGCTACGCCGACATCAACCACTTCCACGCCGCCGGCGGCATGCCGTTCGTGATCGGCAGCCTGCTCGACGCCGGCCTGCTGCACGACGACGTGCGCACCGTCCGGGGCAAAGGAATGGATGCCTACCGGAAGACCCCGGTACTGGACAATGCCGGCGAACTGGCGTGGAAGGACGTGGGCGAGAGCGGCAACACGCACATCCTGCGCCCGGCCGGCGAACCGTTCAGCCCGGACGGCGGCCTGCGCGTGCTGACCGGCAACCTCGGCCGCGCCGTGATCAAGATTTCCGCCGTGGTCAGGGAACACCACGTGGTCGAGGCACCGGCCGTCATCTTCGACGACCAGCAGGACGTCATCGCCGCCTTCCAGCGCGGCGAGCTGGATCGCGACTGCGTGGTCGTGGTGCGCTTCCAGGGACCGCGCGCCATCGGCATGCCCGAGCTGCACAAGCTCTCGCCCACGCTGGCGCTGATCCAGGAACGCGGCCACCACGTGGCCCTGGTCACCGACGGGCGCATGTCCGGCGCCTCGGGCAAGGTGCCCTCGGCCATCCACGTCACGCCGGAAGCGGCCACCGGCGGCCCGCTGGCACGCCTGCGCGAGGGCGACATCGTGCGCCTGGACGCCACCGCCGGCACGCTCGAAGTGAAGGTCGACGCCGCCGAATGGG
>CAZBZD010000034.1:0-13538 GCA_964496295.1 uncultured Rhodanobacteraceae bacterium
ACCCGCGCACCATCAACGACATCTCGAACCTGGGCGTGGTGCTGCTGATGTTCACCCTGGGCCTGGAGTTCAGCGTGCGCAAGATGCGCGACGTGGGCGCGGGGGTGCTGGTGGCCACCGTGGCCGAAGTGCTCATGATGATGTGGATCGGCTACGGCCTGGGCCAGGCGTTCGGCTGGGGCAGGGTGGATTCGCTGTTCCTGGGCGCGGTGGTGTCGCTGTCGTCGACCATGGTGGCCAGCCGCACGCTGGCCGAGGGCAAGCTGCTGAACCAGCCGTTCGCGCGCACGGTGGTGGGCATGCTGGTGGGCGAGGACGTGCTCACCATCGTGCTGATCACCCTGCTGACCGCCGTCGCCATCGGCGGCACGGTGGAGGCCGACATGGCGTTCACCGTGATCGGCCACCTGGGCATGTTTGTCGTCGTGGGCATGGTGCTCGGCCTGTTGCTGTTGCCGCGGCTGGTGGACCACGTGGCCGGCTACGGACGCGACGAAATCCTGCTGATACTGGTGCTCGGCATCTGTTTCGGCGGCAGCCTGCTGGCGGCCAAGCTCGGTTTCAGCGTGGCGCTGGGCGCGTTCATGGCCGGCGTGGTGGTGGCCGAGTCGCGCAGTTCCGCGCGCGTGGTGCACCTGGTGGAACCGTTGCGCGACATGTTCGCGGCGCTGTTTTTCGTCGGCATCGGCCTGCGCATCGACCCGATGCTGCTGATGCAGTTCATCGTTCCCGCGCTGATCGCGGTGGTCGTGGTGATCGTGGGCAAGACCTCGATGGTGGGCCTGGGCCTGTTTGCCACCGGCCACGGCGCGCGGACCTCGCTGCGTACCGGCTTGAGCATGGCGCAGATCGGCGAATTCTCGTTCGTGATCGCCACGCTGGGCCTGACGCTGAATGCCACCAGCAATTTCATCTACCCCATCGCGGTGGCCATTTCGGTGGTGTGCATGGCGGTGTCGCCCTACCTGGTGCGTTCGGCCGACAGCATCATCAACGGCACGGGACGCATCGTGCCGCGCCCGCTGCGCCTGCTGGCGGACAGCTACAGCGGCTGGCTGCAGAGCCTGAAGCCGGTGAACGAGAACGCCGCCATCGCGGCCATGTTCCGGCGCTTCCTGTGGCACATCGGCGTCAACGTGGTGCTGGTCATTGCCCTGTTCGTGCTGGGGGCCTACGTCAATGCGCACAACTGGCGCTGGTTTTCGGACCTGGGCATCTACCGCGAAATGCGCCACGCGATCATCTGGGCCGCCGCGCTGTTTCTTTCCCTGCCGATGCTGATCGCCGTCTACCGCAAGGCCGAGGCACTGGGCATGCTGCTGGCCGAGCTGGGCATCCGCGAACGCTTCGCCGGCCAGTACACCCATGCCATGCGCGTGGTGCTGGCCCAGCTCATCCCGCTTGCCACCCTGCTGGGCCTGGCGTTGCTGGTCGGCGCGCTCGGCTCGGCCATCCTGCCCTCGCGCGGCATTTGGATCACGCTGGTCGCCGTCGGCGTCGGCATGGCGCTGATCCTGTGGCGCGGGTTGGTCAAGGTGCATGCGAGCTTGCAGGTGGCCCTGCGGGACACTATCTACAAACCTGATGAAAAACAATAAAATGGATGATATTTCGCATGTCGTTTGTCCGTTTTTCTCCGCGTGCCGTGTTCCGTGCCGCGCGTCACTTCCCGGTGCGTGAACCTTTGTCATCCTGAGGTGTCCATGCTCCGGGTCGTTGCCAATGACGTGCCGGCAACGCACAATGCCGATCTTGCCCGGCCCGGGAGCCGGGCAAAAACCAACACGAATCCGAGGGAGTCACGAATGAAGCAGATGTATCGACCCATGCTGCTGGCGGCCGTCGCCGCCACCACGCTGGGCATGTCCGTGGGCGCGTTCGCCCAGTCGAGCAAGTCCGCGACAGCGCCGAAGGTCGACAAGTCCAAGGCCAGCTACGTGGTGGGCTGGGATCTGGCCAGCCAGCTGCCGCCGATCGTTCGTGACGAAGTGGATCCGGGCATCGTCGCCGAGGCCGTCAAGGCGGCCCTGTCCGGCCAGAAGCCGACCATGAGCAAGGAAGAAGCCAGCAAGGTGCGCAAGGCTTTCCTGACCCAGTTGCGGGCCAAGGCCAAGGCCGAGTACGACAAGGTCGCCGCGGAGAACAAGCAGAAGGGCGCGGCCTTCCTGGCCAAGAACAAGACTGCGCCGGGCGTGAAGACCACCGCCTCGGGCCTGCAGTACAAGGTGCTTTCGCAGGGCTCGGGCCCGCGTCCGGGTCCCAGCGACACGGTGCAGGTCGAGTACGTGGGCACGTTCCTCAACGGCAAGAAGTTCGACGCCTCGGCCGATCATCCGGATCCGAAGTCGGGCAAGTCCATGCCGATTCCGCTGTCCAGCGTGATCCCCGGTTTCCGCGAGGGCCTGCAGTTGATGCAGGTGGGTGGCCATTACAAGTTCTGGATTCCTTCCAGCCTGGCCTACGGCTCGCAGCCGAAGAACGGTTTTCCGCCCAATGCCACCATCGTCTTCGACGTGAAGCTGGAAGGCACCAAGGCGACGCCGGCGTCCGAGGGCTCGGCCGACAATTGACCGGCGACCGCCGTCGATCCGGAAAAGGGCGGCTTCGGCCGCCCTTTTTCTTTGTGGCCCTGCCGGGCGCTGGCTTCTACAATGGCGGGCCCGATGTCCCGCCTGGAATGATCGCACATGAAAATCACCATCTTCGGCACCGGCTATGTCGGTCTCGTCACGGGCACCTGCCTGGCCGAAATGGGCAACCACGTGGTCTGCGTGGACGTGGACGCGGACAAGGTGGAACGCCTTGCGCGCGGCGAGATCCCCATCTACGAGCCGGGCCTGGAGCCGCTGGTCAAGCGCAACCACCGCGCCGGGAGGCTGAGGTTCACCACCGAGGCCGCGCCGGCCGTCGCCCATGGCGAGGTGGTGTTCATCGCCGTGGGCACGCCGCCCGACGAGGACGGCAGCGCCGACCTGCGCTACGTGCTGGCGGTGGCGCGGACCATCGGCGAACACGTCGGCGACGGGCCCGTCGTGGTGGTGAACAAGTCCACGGTGCCGGTGGGGACCGCCGACCGCGTGCGCGAGACCCTGGCGGCGACCCTGGCCGAGCACGGCAAGGATGTCGATTTCGACGTGGTTTCCAACCCCGAATTCCTGAAGGAGGGTGATGCCGTCAACGACTGCATGCGCCCGGACCGCATCATCATCGGCGCCTCCAGCGAACGCGCCGTGGAAGTGATGCGCAAGCTGTATGCCCCGTTCAACCGCAACCACGAGCGCCTGGTGGTGATGGACGAGCGCTCGGCGGAGCTGACCAAGTACGCCGCCAACGCCATGCTGGCGACCAAGATCAGTTTCATGAACGAGGTGGCCAACATCGCCGAGCGCGTGGGCGCCGACATCGAGCTGGTGCGCCAGGGCATCGGCATCGACCCGCGCATCGGCTACCACTTCATCTATCCCGGCGCGGGCTACGGCGGCTCGTGTTTTCCCAAGGACGTGCAGGCGCTGGAGCGCACGGCGCGCACGCATGGCTACCACGCGCGTCTGCTGGAAGCGGTCGAGGCGGTCAACGCGGCGCAGAAGAACCGCCTGTTCGAGCTGCTGTCGCGGCACTTCGACGGCCGCCTCGCCGGCAGGACCGTCGCCCTGTGGGGACTGGCCTTCAAGCCCAACACCGACGACATGCGCGAAGCGCCGAGCCGGCGCCTGATGGAAGCGTTGTGGGAGGCTGGCGCGAAAGTCCGGGCATTCGACCCCGAGGCGCGTGCCGAAACGCGCCGCATCTACGGCGAGCGTGACGACCTGGTCTTGTGCGAAGACGCCCACGACGCGCTGGAAGGTGCCGATGCGCTGGTCGTGGTGACCGAGTGGAAGGCCTTCCGCAGCCCCGATTTCGCGCGCATCCGCAAGATGCTGGCCGCGCCGGCGGTGATGTTCGACGGCCGCAACCTGTACGATCCGGCCATGGTCGAGGCGGCCGGCATCGCCTACTACGGCATCGGCCGCGGGCGCAGCGTCCATCGCGCGGAGGCCGGCCATGCATGACGACACCCTGCGCGATCGCCTGGTGGACATCGAGACGCGCCTGACCTTCATGGACGACACGGTCACCGCCCTGGCCGACGCCGACGCCACCCAGGCGCGCCGCCTGCTGGCACTGGAGCAGGCCGTGCGCGACATGCGCGCCGAGCTGGCGTCCATGCGCGCGTCCCTGGGCGACGACCCGCACGCCGAACCGCCCCCGCCGCACTACTGAAAACCGGCGCCGCGACACCGCCGCATCTTCCCGTTCGCCCCGAGCCCGAAGCCGACACGAAACGACCCATGGCCGATTCACTCCGCGAGCAGCTGCTGAAAAGCGGCATCGTCAAGCAGACCCGCAAGAGCAAGCCGCCGCGCCGCAAGGGCGGCAAGCACAAGCCCGCCCGCCCGGACACGGCATCCGGCGACATGGACCTGGCGCGCGCCTACGCCATGCGCGCCCGGGCCGAGTCCGAGGAACGCAAGCGGGCCAGGGCCGAAGCCGAGGCCGAGGCGCGCGCCCGCAAGGAGCGCAAGCGGCGCCTGCGTGAGGTCCTGCAGGGCAAGGCGCTCAACAAGGCCGATGCCGAGCGCGCGCGCCATTTCGAATACGGCGGCAAGATCCGCCGCGTGTACGTGGACGACGCGCAGTGGACGGCGCTCAACGAAGGAAGGCTGGGCGTCGTGCAGTCGAGCGGAAGCCACGTGCTGGTGACGCGCGAGGTGGCCGAGCAGGTGCAAGCCTTTGCGCCCGACCACGTGGCCTTGCTGGTCGATCCGGATGCGGGCGATGCCGACGACGGCGTCCCCGACGACCTGACCTGGTGAAGTCTCCGGATGCCTTGCCGTGGATCATTCGGACGGATGGGGCGGGCACAGCCCGCCATGACTGCGTCATGGTCCGCGCGGCCCGCTTCCGGCGGGTTGTGCCCGCCCTGCTCGTACGGGAAGGGGCCATGACGTACGGGAGCTTTTTCAGGTGATCTACATCGTTCTGAGCGTGCTGTGCAGCGTGGCGGTGTCCGTGCTGCTGAAGCTGGCGCCGCGCCATGGCGTGGACGTGCGCCAGGCGATCACCGGCAACTACCTGGTGGCGACGTTGCTCGCGCTGGCCTTGCTGTCGCCGGACCCGGGCCTGCTGGCGCTGCCCCTGACGCACCCCGCCTGGCGCGTGCTGGTGGCGCTGGGCATATTGTTGCCGTCCATCTTCGCGGTACTGGCCCGCTCGGTGCACACGGCCGGCGTGGTGCGCACCGACGCGGCGCAGCGCCTGTCCCTGCTGCTGCCGCTGGTGGCGGCGTTCACCCTGTTCGGCGAAACCTTCACCTGGCAGAAGGGCGCCGGCATGGCCATCGGCCTGGCGGCCATCGCGTGCATCGTGATGCGGCGCCGCGCCGGCCCGGACGCGTCCGCGCCGGCCGCGACCGGGACCGGCTGGTGGTGGCCGCTGGTGGTGTTCGCGGGCATGGGCGCGATCGACATCCTGTTCAAGCGCATGGCGCAGTTGGCCGGGGTGCCTTTCGCCGACGTGCTCCTGGCCACCTTCGTGCTGGCGTTCGTGCTGGCGCTGCCGGCCATGGCCTGGCTGTACGTCCGCAAGCAGGCCGCCTGGCGCTGGCGTCACCTGGCCGGCGCGGTGCTGCTGGGCGTTCTCAATTTCGGCAACATCGTGCTCTACATCCAGGCGCACCGCCACCTGGCGCGCGACCCGGCGCTGGTGTTCTCGAGCATGAACATCGGCGTCATCGTGCTGGCCACCCTGGTGGGCGTGTGGTGGTTCGGCGAGCGCCTCGGCCGGCTCAATCGCGCCGGGCTGGTGCTGGCGGTAGTCGCCGTGCTGGTGCTGGCCGGCGCCTGACGCCGGTCCCGGGAGACGTCAGGCCGCGGCCTGTGCCGGCGTCGGGCGCAGTGCCGGTGCATCCCAGCCGTCGCGCGGCTTGAAGCGTCCGCCGTGGCGTTCGGCGAGCTGTTCCAGCTGGGTGCGCAGCGCGTCGGCGCCGGTGTCGCGGATGTACTGGATGGGGCCGCCGCGGAAAGGCGCGAAGCCGGTGCCGAAGATCACCCCGGCATCGAGCAGGTCGGCGCTGTCGACCACGTCGTCGTGCAGGCAGGCGACCGCCTCGTTGAGCATGGGCAGGATCATGCGCTCTTCCAGGTCCGGCGGTGCTTGGTACTGCTTGTCCACCTCGGGCTTGCGCGGCTTGCCTTCCTCCCAGGCGTAGAAGCCCTGGCCGTCCTTCTTGCCGCGCTTGCCGGCGGCGAGCATCGGTTCCAGGTCGGGCGGGATGTCCAGGCCGAGGAAGGGCGCAAGCTCCTTGCCGACCGAAGCGCACACGTCCAGTCCCACGGTGTCGGCCAGTTCGATCGGGCCCATGGGCATGCCGAAGTTCTTCGCCGCCTTGTCCAGCACCGGGCCGGGCACGCCTTCGTGGTACAGGCGGATGGCCTCCAGCAGGTAGGGCATCAGGATGCGGTTGACCAGGAAACCGGGCGTGCCCCTGACCGCGACGGGCAGCTTGCCGAGGGCACGGCAGAAAGCCAGCGCGCGTTTTTCGACCTCGGCGTCGAGCTGGTCGTGGCGCACCACTTCCACCAGCGGCATCTGCGCGACCGGGTTGAAGAAATGCAGGCCGAGGAAGAACCGCGGCCGCGCCAGGCTCCGGCGCAGTTCGTCCAGCGGAATGCTGGAGGTGTTGCTGGCCAGGATCTCGTCGGCCTGGAAGCCGGGCTCGATCTCGGCATACAGCGCCTGCTTGGCCGCGGCGTCCTCGAAGATGGCCTCGATGGCCAGGTCGGCCTGCGCCGACCCGGCGCCTTCCACGTCGGCCCTGAGACGGGCATTGGCGGCGTTCGCCAGCGCCTTGTCGCCGCGGGATTTTTTTTCGTACAGCTTGCGCGCCCGCTGCAGCGCCGGCTCGATGTATTTCATCTCGCGGTCCTGCAGGGTGACGTCGAAATCCTTCCACGCGCACCAGGCGGCAATGTCGCCGCCCATGACGCCGGCGCCGATCACGTGCACGTGGCGGATGCCGTGGTCGGCGTCCGCGCCCTGCTTTTTCAACTGTTCCTGCAGGAAGAACACGCGGATCAACTGGCGCGCGGTGGGCGTTTGCGCCAGCCGGGCCACCGAACGCGCTTCCAGCTCCAGGCGCTGGCGGATCCTGCCGCCGCCGCGCCGCCACACCTCGATCAGCGCGAAGGGTGCCGGATAGTGCTGCTTGCGCACCCGGGCCGCGGTCTTGTTGCGCACCATCGGCGCCAGCACCTGACGCACCGGCCACAGGTTGCCGGCCCATGCCGCGGCGCGCTGGCCGATGGGTCGGCGGCGCGGATGGATCGCCAGCTGGCGCGCGGCCGCCAGCAGCTGTTCCTGCGGCACGACGCGATCGACCAGGCCGGCCGCGTGCGCCTTGTCGGCGGAAAAGGGCTTGCCCGTCAGCATGGCCGTCAGGGCGGGGGTGGCGCCGATCAGCCGCGGCAGGCGCGCCGTGCCGCCCCAGCCGGGATGGATGCCCAGCATCACCTCGGGCAGGCCGATGCGGGTGGACGGATCGGCCACGGCCACGCGCTGGCGGCAGGCCAGCACCAGTTCGGTGCCGCCGCCCAGGCAGTGGCCGCTGATGGCCGCCACGGTCGGGCAGGGCAGTCGGGCCAGGCGTTCGTAGACGCGCTGCCCGTGCTCGATGTTGTCCTGTACCGTGCCCTCGGCCTCGTAGCGGACGAACTCGCGGATGTCCGCGCCCACGGCAAATCCGGCAGGCTTGAGGGAGCGGATGATGACGCCGGCGGGGCGCTCGATTTCCAGCCGCTCGACGATCTCGTCCAGTTCGTCCAGCATCGCCCGCGAGATGGCGTTGACGGGGCTGTCGGCCCGATCCATGCCCAGGGTGACGATGCCGTCCTCGTCCTGCGAGGTTTTCCAGTGGTTGAAGCGCAGCCCTTCGAACATGATCGCGCCAGCTCGTATGGAACGGGCAATCACGATACCGCGAGGCCGGCCCGAATGCGAGATGAGAAATGCGCCTCACAATGCTGAATGACGGCCTTCCGCGGAGGCCATATCCCGGCAGGGACGGCAAAACGCGATCGGTGTCGCGTTTCGGTCGTGGTATTGATGGCAAGTTGATTCTGCATTGGTGCGTATCACCTGTATGGATATCATGATGGAAGCCATCCCCGCACAGGTCGGGAGCAAGTTGTTCGATCGCATTCTGGACGCGGATTCGGACATCCTGGTATTGGAAACGCGCCAGCCCCAGGCCCTGGTCGAGCATTTCCGGAACCTGGTCCGTCGCAGCGGGCAGGCCGCGTACCTGTGGCGCGAGGGCGTCGGGTTGCAGAGCCTCCGCGACAGCAGCGTGCGCGTGCCGGGATGCCTGCGCGCGGGCGACACGCTGCGCTACGTGCAAAAGAGCATGCGCTTCGGCATCTACCTGATGATGGGCCTGGACGCGCCGATGAAGCCGGCGGACCTGTCCATGCTGCAGCGCATCGCTCGCACCCCCACGCCTTTCGTGCGGCGCGTGGTGCTGTTCAGCAGCGGCCCCGAGCTGGCCGGGTCCCTGGGCGAACTGGCCACGGTATTGCGGCACGAGGAATCGACGCCGACCCGGCTGCGCCTGCGCGACGGGCGCTGGGTGGTCTGACATGAGCATGAAAGCGCCCGATTCCGCACCCGGCATCCTGCTGGTCACGTCCCGGCGGGATGACCGCAGGACGCTGTTCAACGCGCTGGACGGGCACGGATTTTCCACCATCTACGCCGCCCGTGACGTGGCCCAGGCCCTGGCCCTGCTCGCCGAAAGGCCGCGCGTCGACCTGGTGCTGGTGGAATTTTCCGGCGAGGCCGACGAGGTGCTGGCCTTCTGCGCGCGGCTGCACGAGATGCCCGAATACCGCCAGGCCCGGATCCTGGGCCTGACCTCCCGGCACCCGGCGCACCGGGTATGGGACCAGGACAACAGCCCGCCCGGCGTGGCCGGGTGGGTGCGCACCCCGGTGGACGCCGACGCCGTCCTGGCGCTGGTGCGCAAGACGTTGAAAGCGCCCCGGCCGGCGCGCGTGCCGGCCGCGACGCAGCCGGAAGCCGGCGTCGACGACTACCGGTTCGCGTTCGATGGCGACGACCGCGAATGGATCGTGTCCACGCCCGCGGGCGAGGTGCTCGAAGTCAACCCGGCTTTCGCCAGCCATGCCGGGCTGGACGCCGACGCCGTCCGCGGACGCACGCTGGCCGCGTTGCTCGGCGAGGACGAGCAGACGCAGGAAACGCTCGTCGAAAGCCTCGACCGCAGCGGCGGCCTGGAGCGCATCGTGCGGCGTCCGCGCCGGGACGGCCACCGGGACCTGATGCGGGCCACGACCCGTCCGGCCATGCGCGGCGGCCGGGCCGTCCACGTGACGTCGTTGCAGCACCATGGCCCCGTTGCCCACGCGCGGGCCATGCTCAACCTGCTGGCGCGCCTGCATGTCGCCGGCAGCGGCGACTCGGGCATGCGCGAAGCCGTGCGCCTGCTGATGGCGACCCTGCCGGTCGATTTCGTCGGCATCTACGCGGCGTTTCCCGAGTCCAGCGGCGAGCCGGAAATCCTGGTGCAGGAATTCCGCGACCCGTCGTCCTTCGACGCCACCGTTCCCGACGTGCTGCAGCAACCGGTGCTCAAGCTGGTGCTCGACGGCGACACGTTGATGCATTCCAGCGACGCCCGTCGCCTGGCCGGTTCCGACGGCTTCATCGATGCCATGGGCTTCACCGCCTTTGCCGGCTTGCCGCTGGTGGACGAGCGCCGGAACGTGCTCGGCGCGATGCTGGTCGGCAGCCGTGGCGCCTGGGAATCGAACACGCTGACGCCGGAAACGCTGCGCGCGGCCAGCATCCGTTTCGCCTTCGACATGGAACTGGAGCGGGCGCGCCAGCAGGGACGCGACCGCGGCCTGCTGGACGGCCTGACGCACCTGCCCAACCGGCTGCTGTTCAACGACCGCCTGGAAACCACGCTGCGCGAGGCGCACCGTACCGGCGAAACCTTCGCCGTGCTTTTCGTCGACCTGGACCGCTTCAAGAGCATCAACGACTCGCTCGGCCACTCGGTCGGCGACGAGGTGCTGGTCGCGGTGGCGCGGCGCCTGCGCGGCAGCGTGCGGTCCTCCGATACCGTGGCCCGCTACGCCGGCGACGAGTTCATCATCATCCTGCGCCACATCACCCAGCGCGAGGACGTGCTGCGCATCGCCGACAAGATCGTGCGCCTGATGGACGCCCCGCTGATGCTGGCCGACGGCTCGGAACTGCACATCACGGCATCGATCGGCATCAGTTTCCACCCCGACGACGCTTCCACCGCGGAGCATCTCCTGAAGCATGCCGACATGGCCATGTACAGCGCCAAGGGCAAGGGCCGCAACGGCTACCAGGTGTACGTGGCGATGCCCGACAAGTCGCACCAGCAGCGCGTGGCGCTGGAGTCCAAGCTGCGCCAGGCGGAAAAGAACGGCGAACTGAGGCTGCATTACCAGCCGCAGGTGGATGCCGAAAGCGAGGACATCGTCGGCATGGAGGCGCTGGTGCGCTGGGAGCATCCCGAGCTGGGCATGATCAGCCCGGGCTTCTTCATTCCGCTGGCCGAGGAAACCGGGCTCATCATCGGCATCGGCGAATGGGTGCTGCGCACGGCCTGCGAGGCGACGGCACGCTGGCGCAAGCGCTACGGCCTGCCGCTGCGCATCGGCGTCAACCTCTCGGCCATGCAGCTGATGCAGCCAAACCTGTCGGAACTGGTGCGTTCGGCGCTGCAGGAAAGCGGCCTGGAAGCGGGCAGCCTGGAACTGGAAGTCACCGAGAGCATCAGCGTCAAGTCCATGCCCAACCTGCTGGAAAACCTGCACGCGCTGCACGACATCGGCTGCCGCCTGGCGATCGACGATTTCGGCACCGGGCAGTCGTCGCTGGACTACCTGAAGAAGCTGCCGGCTGACCGCATCAAGGTCGACCAGAGCTTCGTGCGCAACATCGGCGTGGATCCGGACGACGAGGCCATCGTCAAGGCCACCATCGAGATGGCGCACAGCCTCAACCGGACGGTCGTGGCCGAGGGCGTGGAAACCGAGGCGCACCTGGATTTCCTGCGCGGGCAGGGCTGCGACGAGCTGCAGGGCTACCTGTTCTGCCGGCCGCTGGCCCGCAATGCCTTCGACGCCCTGCTGTCCGAGCGCCAGCGGCTGCTCACGCGCAAGGACGACACGGCCTGACCGCGCTTGACGGTTGGTGCATCCAACCCCATCTTGCCTTGGTGAAGCGCGATGCCGGTCAGTGAACTCGGCGTCGATTTGGCAGTCCTACAACGACGCGGGACCCGTCGTCCGCGTCAAGGGAGAACGGCCCGGATGGGCGAAAAACAAGTGGACCGCGCGCTCGTCGAGCGGGTACAAAAAGGTGATTCACGGGCTTTCGACCTGCTGGTGCGCAAGTACCAGCACAAGATCGTGGGCCTGATCTCCCGTTACGTCGCCGACCGCAGCGAGTGCCAGGACGTGGCCCAGGAAGCGTTCGTGCGCGCGTGGCGCGCGATCGACTCGTTTCGCGGCGACAGCGCCTTCTACACCTGGCTGTACAAGATCGCCGTCAACACGGCCAAGAACCATCTCGTGGCGATGCGCCGGCGCCCGCCCAACGACGACGTGGCCGTCGATGACGCCGTGTACGGTCCCAGCGCCGAGCGCCTGTACGAAAACGCCACGCCCGAGCGCGAAATGATGCGCCGGGAAATTGAACAAACCGTGGTTTCCACGGTCCAAGAATTGCCCGAGGAGCTGCGCACCGCCATTACCCTGCGGGAAGTGGAAGGGCTCAGCTACGAGGAGATTGCGCGGACCATGGACTGTCCCATCGGCACGGTGAGATCGCGTATCTTCCGTGCCCGCGAAGCAATCGACCAACAATTGCGGCCCCTGATGCCCGGCCGCGAGGAGTCGCCGACATGAGCCAGACCGAACACGAAAACCTCTCCGCCCTGATGGATGGCGAGCTGGAATCGCACCAGTTCCGCTTCATGCTGCGGCGGATGGATGCCGACACCACCCTGTGCGCCGCCTGGGAGCGCTATCACGTCGCGGGCGACAGCCTGCGCCACGAGATGCACGACCTGGTCGACCCCGGTTTTGCCGACCGGATCATGCGCGAGATCGGCGCATCCGGCACGCGGCCCCGGCACGGCTCGCACCGCTGGCTGCGCTGGTCGGCCGGCGGCGCCATTGCCGCCGGCGTGGCCGTGGCGGCCCTGGTCGCGGTGCAGCCGCAGATGCGCGGCGGCTCGGCGCTGACGGCGGCGGCACCGGCTTCCTCCGTGCGGCCGGTGGCCGCGTCCGGCCTGGCCGTGACGACGCCCGCGAACGAGCAACCGATGAGCGCGCCGGCGGTGCCGCGCTGGCTGTCGGCCTCGCCCACGGCGGCGCAACTGGCGCAACCGGCGGCCGCCACGTTCTCGCCGGGCGGACGGTTTTCCGGCCTGTCCGAGCCGCAGGGCTACTATTCGCCCGGACTGGCTCCCTACATGACCATTCCGCATGCGCACGGGCTCCGCGTCCGCGACCGGGCGCGCGCCTCCAGCCACGACTGGTGGTCCTCGGTGCGGCGGCCGGTGCGGCAGGAGTGGCGCCTGCAGGCGCAATAGTTTTTCCCGTTCCGCTTTTCAGTCGTGACCCCTCGTGCAGGGCGGGCGCTGCCTGCCATGGAAGGTTCGTGCATGTGCCCACCCTGCCTCGATGAGGACCCGGAGCAGGCCGCAATGCCCGAAGGAACTTTGCCGCCGGGTTCATGATCGAATCACGCGACCGCATGTTTTCATCCAAGACAGGAGTCCATCACCCATGAATCGCACGAGTATCCGGCTCGGCGCCGGGCTGGCGTTGATGCTGGTCGCGGCAAGCGCCTTCGCGGCGCAGTTGCCCGACTTCACCCAGATCGTCAAGAAGAACGCCCCCGCCGTGGTGCACGTGGAAGCCAAATACGACGGCGAGCACGAGGCCCACCGCTTCCGCACCCGTGAAAACGCACCGCAGCAGTTGCCGCCGGGCGTGCCGGAAATCTTCCGCCGCTTCTTCGGCCAGCCGATGCCGCGCGGCGAGATGAAGCACACCTCGGTCGGTTCGGGCTTCATCATTTCCAGCGACGGCTACATCCTCACCAACGACCACGTGGTCGACCATGCCGACAAGGTGACGGTACGGTTGAAGGACCGGCGCGTGCTGACGGCCAAGGTGGTCGGCACCGACAAGCCCTACGACATCGCGTTGCTCAAGGTCGATGCCGAGAACCTGCCCACGGTGACGCTGGGCGATTCGTCCACGCTGCAGCCGGGGCAGTGGGTGCTGGCGATCGGCTCGCCGTTCGACTTCGATTACACCGTCACCCAGGGCATCGTCAGCGCCGTGGGCCGCAGCTTCGGCGGCCAGGACCAACCGGACGTGCCGTTCATCCAGACCGACGTGCCGATCAACCGCGGCAATTCCGGCGGC
>CAZBZD010000035.1:0-13532 GCA_964496295.1 uncultured Rhodanobacteraceae bacterium
TTCGGGATTCCCTGCAGGAGCGCATTTTATGCGTTCCCGCGACAACACGAGGAGCGGCTTCACTCGATCCGCTGCAGCTGCGCGGGCGTCAGCTCGCCGCTGACGGCCGTGCGCGTGCCGTCGGCACGGATGACCAGGGTGCGCGGCGTCTCGCCGCCCCAGTCCGGGTCGATCAGGTAGTCGAGCCGCTGCGGCGCCGCCTCGGCGTAGAGGTAGGCGGGGTAGGCGGTCATGTGCATCTGCCGCAGGCGCCGGGCGACGGCCTGCCGCTGCGCCGGGCCGTCGGTGGCCACCAGCACCAGCTCGATGTCGTGCGGGTGCCGGTCCTGCAGCTTTGCCAGCGCCTGCAGGTTGGGTTCGCAATAGGCGCAGTCGAGCGCCCACAACGCGATGATGCGCTTGCCGTGCGCGGGTGGTTGCACCAGCGCGGGAATGTCGCCGGCATGCAGCAGTTCGGGTGGCGCGTCGCCCGCGAATGCCGGCAGTGCGCCGCACAGGAAAAGCACGAACAGGATGCGCCGCATCATGGCGCACCTGTCCGGTCGTCGTGGACCGCGACCAGGCGGAAGCCGTCGGCCGTGTTCCAGGCCACGTAGGCGCGTCCGTCGTGGACCAGCAGTTGCGGCGAGTAGACCGCGACCGCGGACCGGGCGATGGCGTGCGCGGCCGTGAAGTGGTCGCCGCCGTCGTGCGAGGTGCGCAGCATCAGCCGGTAGCCTTCGGCATCGACCTGGTTCCATGCCACCCACACCGTGTCGTCGTGCACGGCGACGTCGGCGTGGCTGGCGCCGGGACCGCCGATCTTCAGCTTGTGCGCGGGGGCATGGCCCGGATCGAGCTGGCCGTACCAGATGGCCGGGCCGTGGCTGGCCTCGTACCACACCGCGTGGCGCGTGCCGTCGGCGCCGATCGCGAGCCCCGGCCCCTGATGCGGGCAGGCGGCGATGTGCCAGTCGCTGAAGGTCGCGCGCGCGGCATGGCTTGCCTGTCCGTCGGTATGCAGCACGGCGAAGGCGTGGTCGCGGATGTTGTCGCCGAACACGCCGCGGAAGAAGGCGGCGACCTTGCCGTCGGGGCCGGTGGCCAGGGCGATGCGGCAGCATTCGCAGCTGTGGTCCATCAGCTTGCGGTCGGGCGCGAAGGTCTTGCCGCCGTCGCCGGACCAGCTGTAGTAGATCGCGGCGCCGGCGTACGGCTTGCCGGCGGCCCTGGCTTTGGCCAGGTCGCGCTTGTCGATCCATGCCACCACGAGGTCGCCGTTGCCGGCCACGGCCAGCGCGTCGAAGCGGTGGGTGATTTTGTCCAGGTCGTGGTTGACGGTGATGGGCGCGGAAAAGTGCCTGCCGCCGTCGAGCGAGCGGGCGAAGCGCACGTAGCCGCTCCAGGGCGTCTTCAGCGGATGCGACCAGGTGACGTCGACCTGTCCCCGCGGGCCGATGGCGACCTTGGGATGGTTGTCGCCGCTGGCGTAAATGCGCTCGGCGACCCTGTTGACGGCGAGCGGCGCGCTGAGCGTCTTGCCGAAGTCGTCGGAGTGGCGCAGCCACACGTGGCCGTCGCCGGCGGTCACCACCCACAAGCGGCCGTGCGGGCCGAAGGCGGCGCCGGCGCCCAGCGCCGGTTCGTGTTCCATGCCGGCCATGGGCATGTCGTGCGCGAACGCACCCCATGGCACCAGGATGGCGAGCAGGATGAACAGTGCGTGCGTGGGGGTTTTCATGATGTCGAGGTTCAAAGCTGCCATTGCAACTGGGCGAACCAGGTGCGGCCGGCATAGGGATGGTAGACCCAGTAGCGCTCGCCGGTCAGGTTGTTCACGCCCAGCGAAGCGGTCCAGTGCTGCGCGAGGTGCCAGCGCAGCTTGGCGTCGGCGACGGTGAAGGCGCTGACCGCGCCGTAGGTGTCGATGAAGTCGCGGTTGTCGAGCGTGCCGTATTGCCGGCCGGAGTGGCGCACGCCGAGCGAGGCGTCCCAGCCGGGCGCGAAGCGCCAGTCGGCGAAGAGGCTGGCGCGCCAGCGCGGGATGCGCGGGAAGCGTTTGCCGTCGGCCGGCGGGTGTTGCCGGTCGCGTTCGGTGGTCGCGTCGTTCCAGGCCAGGCTGGCGTGCAGGTCGACGCCGGGCAGCGCATCGCGCAGGACCAGCGCGGCCTCGATGCCGCGCATGCGGACCTTGTCGATGTTCTGCACGCTCTTGACGGGAATCGGCAGCGTGACGTCGGTTTGCGAATACAGCGTGTCGGCGAAGCGGTCCTGGTACAGCGTGACGCGCCACTTGCCCCGGTCCAGCTGGCGGACCAGGCCGAGCTCGCTCGACCAGTCGCGCTCGGGTTCGAGGTTCGGGTTGTTGTGGACGATGACGTTGCCGGTGAGCGCGCCCTGGAACATTTCCTCCACGGTCGGGTAGCGCACCGCCTTGCCGAAGGACAGGTGCAGTTGCCAGGACGGCGCGAAACGCCACGCCAGGCCGGCCTTGGGCGAAAGGTCGCTGCGGCGCCGGCCCGGGTAGGACGCGCGTGTCGTCGCGTCGGCGAGCAGGCCGTGGTAGGCGCGCCACTGCTCCCAGCGCGCGCCGAGTGTCAACGTCCATGCGGAGGCAAAATGCCAGGTGTCCTGGATGTACAGCGCGCGGGTCTGCGTGCGCCCGCCGTAGGCCCTGGTTCGGGTGCCGGTTTTCGCGTCGTCGCGCCAGTCGTCGGTGGCGTACACGCGCGAGTCGAGCAGGTAGCGGTCCAGGTGGGCGCCGACGTACAGCGTGTGGCTGTCGCCCAGCGGTCCCGAGCTGCGCAGGTCGAATGTGCTCCAGCCCGAGCCGCCCATGTCGGCCAGGGTGCCGGCGTCGCCTTGCATGGTCGCGGCATCGTGCCCGAGGTCGCGCCGGAAGTCGTAGTGGCTGGCGACGAGGGTCCATTGCCAGTCGCCGTGCAGGCGGCCGTCCAGTTGCAGGCCGTAGAGCACGTGGGTCCGGTCGGACGAGCCGGGCGCCAGGCTGCCTTGCGGCAGGGTCCAGACCTGGCCGCCGGCACGGATCGCCCCGCCGGCGACCGGTTTCCCGGCGGCATTGCGCAGGAAGCTGCGCGTGCGCGTGGACGTGCGGTCGTGCCAGATGCCGAGCGTGAGGCGTGCCTCGAGATGTTCGCCGAGCGCCACGCCGGCCTGCAGCGTGGCCCGGGTCTGCTGCGTGTGCTGGATGCCTTTGGCGCCGTAGATCAGGCGCGGCTGGCCGTCCGGGTCGCGATCGCGCGTGGCGCCGTGGACGGGTACGGCATCGGCGTCGTTGCCACCCGGTTTCGCGGTGGCGTACTGCAAGGGCTGGCTGTGGTTGTCCAGCCGGTCGACCGAAAACAGCCAGCGCCAATTTCCCTGTTTGTCGCCCAGGTGCGCGGCCACGCGATGGCCGTCGTAGCGGCCGCTGGCGCCGTAGGCGTCGTGGTAATCCTGCGAAAAGAACTGGGCTTCGGAACCGGCAATGAAGTGGTCCGGCAGGCGGGTGTGGATCAGCACGGTGTTGCCGATCGAATTGCCCGGATACAGCGCCGAATACGGCCCGTACAGCACCTCGACCGAGGCGATCGACTGCGGCGCCACCATGCCCCAGCGCGGCCCGCCGTTCCAGCCGTTGGTCATGAAGTTGGAGAGCAGCAGGCCGTCGGCGTACACGAGGCTGCGCGCGCTCTGCAAGGTGCCCGCGTTGCGCCCGCTGATGATGGCGTTGGTGTCGCCGATGTAGCGCTGGCGCACCTGCAGGTTGGGAAAGTAGCGCAGCGCGCCGGCGGCATCGGCGATGTTCTGCCTGTCCAGTTGCCGGCGTGTCCGGGTCACGCCGGTACCGGTGGTATGCAGGGGCGCGGCTTCGACGCGGACCGTCGAAAGGGTCCGTGCAGGCGGCGCGGACTGGGCCGGCGGCGGTGCGGCGGCAAGCAGGCAGGCGATGGCGAGGGGACCCGCGGGCACGGGCATTCTCCATGGGGACGGGGAGGGTGTCCTAGGGTACTCGCTGGTTGCGGCGGAGCAATGCGGCAAATGTGCGCGATGGAACCGTGGCTGCCGACCGGACAGGCAAGGTGTTCTGCCCCTGGCACCATTGAATCAACGGGGTGACCGGCCTGGTTCTGTCTCAGGCCAGATGGGGTATCCCGTCAGGAGTGTCGCTCGATCCTCGTGGAGTTTGACGGATGTGACTCATGGCACCGTACGAGTGCATTAATGTTATGTTATAACATAAATAAATTCACATCCTTCCAATCCTTTGACAGGAGCCTCCATGATCCCGTCTCCGACCCGTACCATTCTCGCGGTCGCCCTCGCCGCGGTGCTCCCGGGCGCCGCGCTGGCGGGCACATCCGCGCCGCAGGTGCAGACCAGCGATCCGCAAAACCATCAGGACCAGGACAACCAGCAGAAAGCGAAGAACCTGCAAGGCATCGTCGTGCAGGCCGTGCCCGGCGGCGAGAACATCGATGCGCTGGTCGTGCCGGTGGCCGTGCTCAGCGGCGCGCAACTGAACGACGCCCGCGGCGCCAGCCTGGGCGAGACGGTGGCAAGCGTCCCCGGCGTGCAGACCACTTCGCTGGGACAGGCCGTCGGCCGCCCGGTCATCCACGGCATGGGCGGCCCGCGCGTGGCAGTGACCGAAAACGGTACGGGCGCGGCCGACGTGTCCACCATCAGCCAGGACCACGCCGTCACCGTCGAGCCGTTCCTGGCCGACCAGATCGAAGTGCTCAAGGGCCCTTCCACCCTCCTCTACGGCTCCGGCGCCATCGGCGGCGTGGTCAACGTCGTGGACGGACGCATCCCGGAACATGCGCCGGCGAAGACCGTCAGCGGGCGCATGCAGGTGCGCTACGACAACGTGTCCGATGGCTATACCGGCATGTTCCGCGTCGACGGCGGCAACGACCATTTCGCGCTGCATGCCGATGGCGTGCGGCGCGACGACAACGATTACGACATCCCCGGCGGCACGCTCGCCAACAGCTACCTCAAGACCGATACCGGCGCGATCGGCGGTTCATGGCTCGGCGACTGGGGCTTCCTGGGCCTGAGCGTGTCGCGCTATCTGGACGATTACGGCAGCCCGGCCGAGCCCGGCGATCCGGCCGAGGGCGAGCCGCCCGTGCACATCCGGATGCAACAGACGCGCTACAACCTCAAGGGCGGCTTCAACGACCCGCTGCCGGGCATCAGCCAGATGAAGGTCAGCGTCATGCATTCGGACTACCAGCACGTCGAATACGAGGGCAGCGAAGCCGGCACCACGTTCAGCAACAAGTCCAACCAGGCCCGCCTGCAGCTGACCCACAATCCCTGGGGCGGCTGGAAGGGCACCCTGGGCCTGCAATACCTGCATCGCGATTTCTCCGCGGTGGGCGATGAAACCTTCGTGCCGCCCACCACCACCCGCGACCTCGGCGTCTTCCTGGTCGAGCAGCACAGCTGGGGGCCGCTCAAGCTGAAGCTGGGCGCCCGCGTGGACAACCGCACCAGCACGCCGGTCAACGGAGTCGAACGCAGCCTCCATCCCAAGAGCTTCTCCGCGGGGCTGGGCTGGCGGATGGACGACGCCTGGCGCCTGACCCTCAACCTGGACCACTCCGAACGCGGCCCGGGCGAGGAAGAGCTGTTTGCGCACGGGCCGCACGAGGCGTCGGCCACCTACGAAATCGGCGATCCGGCATTGACCGTGGAGAAGGCCGATTCGGTGGACCTGGGCCTGCATTATCGCGCCGACTGGATGGACGCCAAGATAGCGATCTACAACAACCAATTCGACGGTTACATCTATCTGGCCGATACCGGCCGCGTGGATGACGACCTGCCGGTGCGCATCTGGTCGCAGAGCGGCGCCCGCTTCCGGGGTGTCGACGCGTCGGCCACGTTCCACCTTGCCGCGGCCGCGAGCGGCCATTGGGATCTGCGCGTGTGGGGCGACCACGTGCGCGCCACCCTGAGCAACGGTGGCAACGTGCCGCGCATCCCGGCCTCGCGCCTGGGCAGCGAACTGGTCTGGAACCGCGGCGATCTGCGCGCTTCGCTTGGCGCCGTCAAATACTTCGACCAGAACGAGACCGGCGCCCACGAGACCGCCACCGCAGGCTTCACTTTGGTCAACGCGCACTTCGACTGGACCTTCCACAACGGCATCGACAGCCAGTGGCAGCTGTTCCTGGAAGGCCGCAACCTGACCAACCAGACGGCGCGCCTGGCGACATCGCTGTTCAAGGAGGAATCGCCCCTGCCCGGCCGCAACATCGCCGTCGGCATGCGCGCCTGGTTCTGAGTGGAGTGGTATCGACGCACCACGGTTCGAGTTACGTGGTGAGGTATGCCTGACCGTGAGCAAGCACTTCGGCACGCGAGGGCCGCAAGGGGTTTCCTCGTGGGGGATCCCGAATAATCCGTCATCCCGGCGGAGGCCGGGATGATGGGAAAGCAAGTGGCTTTCGAGTGGGCGTCAGCCGGCGATGTAGCGCTGCAGGTGCTCGATTTCCTGGGCCTGCTCGTCGATCAGGGTCTTGACCAGGTCGCCGATGGAAATCACGCCGATCACCCTGTGGTCGTCCAGCACCGGCAGGTGGCGCACGCGGCTGTCGGTGCAAAGGTGCATGCACTCGTCCACGCCGGTGTCCGGCGTCACCGTGAGCGGCGATCCGCTCATGATGCCCGAGACCGGCGTGTCGGCCGAGGAGTGCCCCTTGAGGATCACTTTGCGTGCGTAGTCGCGCTCGGTGATGATGCCGACCAGCTCGTCGCCGCGCATCACCAGCAGGGCGCCGACCCGTTCTTCCGCCATCCGCTTGATGGCGTCGAGCACCGGCGCGTCGGGGGCAATGGTGAAGATCGCATTGCCCTTGGCCTCCAGAAGATGTCTGACCTGTTGCATGCCGTCCTCCCGCAGCCGGCCGACAGTGACCGGCACATGCGGCCAGTCTAGCGCGAGTGCCCGGGAGAAGGTGAATCGGCCGAAACCGCCCCGTCGCGGTCGTTCATGCGACGGTTCTCGACGAAATACAGCGGGCGCTGCTTGGACTCGGCATACAGGCGTCCCAGGTATTCGCCGATCACGCCCAACGCCAGCAACTGCACGCCGCCGAGCAGCAGGATCACCAGCATCAGCGTCGGGTAGCCCTGCACCGGATCGCCCCAGATCAGCGCCTTGACGAACACGTAGATGCCGTACACGAAGGCCAGGCAGGCCGTGCCCAGCCCCAGCCAGGTGGCCAGTTTCAGCGGCGCGGCCGAGAACGAGGTGATGCCTTCCACGGCCAGGTTCCACAGCCGCCAGTAATTCCACTTGCTGCGGCCGCTGGCGCGCGGCTGGCGGCGATAATGCACCGCCACCTGACGGTAGCCGATCCAGGCGAACAGGCCCTTCATGAAGCGCTGGCGTTCGCGCAGGCCGCGCAGGGCCTCGACGGCGCGCCGCGAGAGCAGGCGGAAATCGCCGGTGTCGCGCGGAATCGGCGTGTCCGACAGGCGCTCCATGGCGCGGTAGAACGCGGCCGCGGTGAAGCGCTTGAAGCGGCTTTCGCCGTTGCGCGCGTCGCGCGTGGCGTAGACCACGTCGTGGCCGTCGCGCCACTCGGCGACGAGCTGCGGGATCAGTTCCGGAGGGTCCTGCAGGTCGGCATCGATCACCACCACGGCATCGGCGTCGCAGTGGTCGAGGCCGGCGGTCATGGCCGCCTCCTTGCCGAAATTGCGCGACAGGCGCAGGGCGTCCACGCGCGGGTCGTCCTGCGCCAGCGTTCCGATGGCCGCCCAGGTGGCGTCGCGGCTGCCGTCGTCCACGTACAGCACGCGGCAATCCATGCCCAGCCCGTCGAGCACCGCGCGCAGGCGGCGATGGAACTCGTCCAGCACGGCGGCTTCGTTGTAGGCGGGGACGACGACGGTCAGTTGGGGCATGGGCGTGGTATCGGGTGGATGGCCGACTTGATGGTAATGGTTGAACGGGTAGGGCGGGCATTGCCCGCCGAATGCGGTTCGCGTACAGCATGAAGCTTCCACGGCGGGCAATGCCCGCCCTACCCGTTCATTTGGGCCTGGGTGGATCGTCCTCGGTCACGTAATCCGTGCCGCCCAGCTGGCGCATCTGCCGCTCGATCCAGGCGGCGCGGCGCTCGACGTAGGCCGACGGCCGCCCGGCATGCAGCACGCGGGGGTTGGGCAGCACCGCGGCGAGCAGCGCCGACTGGTGCTTGTCCAGCCGCGCCGCGCTGGTGTGGAAACAGATCCGGCTGGCCGCGCCCACGCCGTAGATGCCGTTGCCCATTTCGGCGATGTTGGCGTACACCTCGAGGATGCGCTGCTTGGGCCAGGTCACTTCCAGCAGGACGGTGAAGTAGGCCTCCAGCCCCTTGCGGATCCAGCTGCGCCCGTTCCACAGGAACAGGTTCTTGGCCGTCTGCTGGCTGATGGTGCTGGCGCCGCGCAGGCGCCCGCCCTGTTCGGCCTCCTCGATGGCGGTGTGGATGGCGGCGAAGTCGAAGCCGTGGTGGAACGGGAAATGCTGGTCCTCGCTGGCCACCATCGCCAGCGGCGCCAGCTTGCTCATGCGCGACCATGGCACCCACCGGTAGTGCAGCCGGAAATCCTTCTCGCCGTGGATCCGGGCCGAAAGCTGGCGCTCGATCATGAAGGCGCTGGTCACCGGCGGCACGAAGCGCAGGATCAGCACCAGCAGCCAGGTGACCGCGACCCAGCCGAGCAGCAGGTAGCCGGCCAGGCGCAGCAGGCGGCGCCAGCGCGTGCGTTTGGCGTGTCGACGTGCCTTCATGCGCCCTTGACGGCCCCGCTGCGGATTTTTTCCCGCCAGGTGTCGGCCGGCTGCGCGCGGGCGAACAGGTAGCCCTGTCCGTAGCGGCAGCCCATGTGTTCGAGCACGCGTTGCTGCAACGGCGTCTCGATGCCCTCGGCGATCACCTGGATGTCCAGCGAGCTGGCCAGGGCGAGAATGGCGCGCACCACCATGCGGCTCTGGTTGCCGTCCGACTCGTCCAGGTTGGCCACGAACGACTGGTCGATCTTGAGCACCCCGATGGGGTACTGGTGCATGTAGCTCAGCGAGGAGTAGCCGGTGCCGAAATCATCCAGCGCGATGCTCAGGCCGTGGCCGCGGAAGGCCTCCAGGGTGCGCTTGATGTGCTCGGGGTTTTCCAGCAACGTGCCCTCGGTCACCTCCAGGCGCAGGCGCTGCGGGTCCACCCGGTGCTGTTTCAGCAGGCCGAGCAGGCGCGATTGCAGGTCCGGCGACAGGAAGTGGCGCGCGGACAGGTTGATGCTGATGAAGCGGTGTTCGCCGCCCAGCGTGGCCGCGTCGCGGCAGACCTGGCCGAAGATCTGCCAGTCGATGTCCTCGGCGCAGCCGGCGTCCTCGGCCACGTGCAGGAAGTCGCCCGGCGCCAGCAGGCCGCGCTCGGCGTGGTGCCAGCGCAGCAGGGCCTCGTAGCCCACGATGCTGCCGTCGTCCATGTGCACGATCGGCTGGTAGTAGGGCACGAACTCGTGGCGGGTGATGGCGCGGCGCAGGTCGCTCTCGATTTCCAGTACCCGCATGGCCTGGTGGCGCAGGCGGTCGTCGAAGGTTTCGGCGCGGTGGCGTCCCGCGGCCTTGGCGCTGTACATGGCCGAATCGGCGTCGCGCAGCAGCTCCTCGGCACGCCGGTAGGTCGGCGCGGCCATGGCGATGCCGATCGAGCCGGAAGTGAAAAGCTCCTTGACGCCCACGCGAAAGGGCTTGTGCAGGGCCTCGATGATGCGTTCGGCCACGGTCTGCACCGCCCCGGGCTTGCGGATCGATTCCAGCAGCACGGCGAATTCGTCGCCGCCCAGGCGCGCCACGGTGTCGCGCGACTTGAGGCAGGCGCGGATGCGGCCGCCGACCTGGAACAGCAGTTCGTCGCCGATCAGGTGGCCGACCGAGTCGTTGATGACCTTGAAGCGGTCCAGGTCGATGAACAGCACCGCGAACAACTGCGAGGCGTCGTCGCGGTAGCGCTTCATGGCCACTTCCAGCCGGCGCAGCAGCAGGGCGCGGTTGGGCAGGCCGGTCAGGGGGTCGTGCAGGGTTTCGTACTTCAGGCGGCGCTCGGCGCGCTCGCGTTCGGCCACCTGCATGCGCAGGTCGCGGTTGGCCAGGGCCAGGGCGCGGGTGCGTTCGACCACGCGGCGCTCCATCTCGGCGTAGGCCTGTTTCAGCGACTCGTTGTCCTGCAGGCGCTGCAGGGCGTTGGCGATGTGGTAGCTGACGAAGGTCAGCAGTTCCTGGTCGTGGGGCTCGTAGCTGTGTTCGGGCGAATAGCTCTGTACCGCCAGCACGCCCTTGACGCTGTCGTTCCAGATCAGCGGCACGCCCAGCCAGCAGACCGCGCGCGTGCCGAATTCGGTGATGTCGCCGTTCTCGACCATGCGCACGATGTCGTCGCGGCGCGCCAGCAGCGGCTTGCCGTGGTGCAGCACGTATTCGGTGATGCCGTGCCCGCGCGTGCGCGGCGAGCGCACGCTGGCGGTCTCGTCCACCGAGTAGGGAAAGTTCAGCTGGTCGTGTTCCTCGTCCAGCAGCGCGATGTAGAAATTGCGCGCGTACAGGAGCGCGCCCACGACGCGGTGGATCGACGTGTAGAAGCTGTCCGGGCTGTCCACGGTGTTGGCCAGCTCGGCGATGCGGAACAGCGACGCCTGCAGGCGCTCGCCGCGCTGGCGCTCCAGCACCTGCTGCTGGAGCACCCGGTTGGCCTCGCGCAGGGCGTGGGTGCGCTGCTCGACCCGGGTCTCCAGCTCGTTCTTGGCCTGGCGCCGGTCGAGCGCGGTCTGCAGGTGCTGGGCCACGTAGACCAGCAGTTCGCGGTCCTGTTCGGTGTAGCGGGTGCGGTCGTTGTAGCTTTGCACCACCAGCCCGCCGGTCACGGTATCGCCGTGGTGCATGGGCACGCCCAGCCAGTCGGTGCAGACGGGGCCGGCGCCTTCGAGGGGGCCGTCGACCTGCCTGGCCAGTTCCTCGACGCTGCCCATCAGCGGGCGGTTGGACTTGATCAGGTGCCAGGTCATGGTATTGCGCATGGACTCCAGCGGCCGCGGCTGGTCCATGTCGGGGATGCTGTCGTCGGCGGCATCGACGAAATACGGAAAGCGGATGCTGTCGTTTTCGTGGTCGTACAGCACGACGTAGAAGCTTTCCGCATACATCAGCGTGCCGATGATGCGGTGCAGGGCCTGCATCACGGCGGTCGTGCTGTGGCTGGTGTTGACCAGGTCGGCGATGGTGTACAGGGCGCGCTGCAGGCGCTCGGCCTGGGCCAGGCGCGACACCGTGTCGAACAGGCTGTCCAGGTCGGCGAGCTGCTCCAGGCGCTGCTGCACCAGGTGCCCGACCCAGTGCCAGTGCGATGCATCCTGCGCGGGTGCCGGCGCCATGACCAGCTCGCGCGAGCTGTGGCGGTCGTGGGCCAGGATGCAGTACGTGGCGGGGTCGGCGTCCTTGGCTCCGCCGGTCTTGCACCAGCGGATCCGGGTACCGGGCACGCGGGCGTCGGCATAGTCGCGGCACGCCTCGGCCAGGGCGTCCAGGCTGGTCGCGCGGAACAGGTGCTCGACCAGACGCGGCAGCGCGACCGCTTCCGGGACCACTTGCGCGGTTGTCGTGGAAATTGGAGGCTCGATGGTCATCGCACCCACGATCCTACGGGATGATGGCATCCGCGGGCAGTATACCCGTCCCGGTTTCGGCAGGCCCGGGGGTTTCCGGACCGGAACGGCCCCCCGGCATGTCTCCCGGTTTCCGGCAAAAATCCCTCGCGATCATGCCCGTGCGTGTGCCGATGCGTGAACCGGAGCACAGTCGCGGGGTCACGGACGACTTGTTAGCAAAAGGTAAAATGGGTATGATGAAGTGGAGAGGAACCCGGACAGGAACTCCTGCCGGGTCGGGAAGGTCTCATCGGGACCTCGGGAGTTTTTCTTCATGCGTCGTCTGTTCGCCAGCCTGATTGCGATCCTGCCACTGATGGTGGCCGGGCCGGTCGTGGCTGCCAGCGGGCAGCCCGCGCAGGGGCCGGTGGCGACCGGCCAGCCGGCCAGCGTCGGCACCTCCGGCGCGGAGGCGCAGGTGGGCAGCATGCTGCTGCCGGTCTGGCAGGCCGGCGGCAACGAATCGTGGCTGCTGCTGACCCGCAGTGCCGCGGCTCCCTCGGCATCGCGCAGCTACCACTCGCTGGGCTTCCAGGGGCTGGGCTTCGCGTCGCAGGCCGACGGCAGCCTGTCCTACATGCTGGGTTCGCACTGGATGGCACGGGCCAACGTCAGCCAGCAGTCGTGGCTCGGCGCGGCCAGCATCGGCAGTTGCCTGTCGGCCAATCCGGCCGTGCGTCGTGCCAGCTGCATGGACGGGCGCCTGACGCCGCAGCTGATCAACAGCCAGATCGGCGCCACGTTCAAGGGCGACAGCTACAGCGTGGGCATGGACGTCAGCAAGACCCGGCCGATGAACAGCTCGCCGCTGCTGCCGCGGGTGGTGCCGAACACGCCGATGACCACGTCGGTCAACGGCCTGCCGTTTTCCATGCTCGAAGACAGCACCAGCCTGCATGCCCGCGGCCGCCTGGCCCTGGGCGACGACAGCGGCATCGATGTCGGCGCCGGCGTGGGTCGCATCCGCCTGTTGCCCGGAAACATGCTGGGCATCCACACCCTGGGCCAGAAATCGCTGAGCTTCGGCGTCGACAGCGGTTCCGTCAGCGGCCGCATCGTCGGGCGCGTGATCCAGCCCGAAACCGGTGCCGCTGCCAGCGTCCTCGGCCCCGAGCACCGCTGGACCAGCATCGACCTGGGCATCACCTGGCACCTGCCGTGGCAGGGCTCGCTGAGCTTCGGCGCCCAGAACCTGTGGTCCTCCGGCGACGCGCCCGAACCCAAGAAAGGCCCGAAACCGGACCAGTCGCGCATCCCCTACGTGCAGTACCACCAGGATTTTTGAGTCCGGCGAGTTCCTCCTGTGGACGCGGACGACGCAGGAGCCTGCCCTGCAGGCGATTCCACCCATGCACGATCATGCACATGGCCGGGCATGGTTCCCGACGATGGACGCGGCGGGCAGTGCCCGCTTCGCTCGAGGTCTCGAGCGAGACACGAAAAACGCCGCCTCGAAGGCGGCGTTTTTCGTGCGATAGCCGCGAGCCTCAGTAACGGTAATGGTCGGCCTTGAACGGCCCGTCCACCGGCACGCCGAGGTAGTCGGCCTGGGCCTGGGTGAGCCGGGTCAGCTTGACGCCGATCTGGTCCAGGTGCAGCCGCGCCACTTCCTCGTCCAGGTGCTTGGGCAGGCGGTAGACCTTGTTCTCGTAATCGTCGCGGTGGTTCCACAGCTCGATCTGCGCCAGCGTCTGGTTGGAGAAGCTGTTGGACATCACGAACGACGGGTGGCCGTGCGCGCAGCCCAGGTTGACCAGGCGGCCTTCGGCCAGCAGCACGATGTCGTGGCCGTCGGGGAAGGTGTAGCGGTCCACCTGCGGCTGGATGTTCTCGTGCTTGACGTC
>CAZBZD010000036.1:0-13420 GCA_964496295.1 uncultured Rhodanobacteraceae bacterium
CCACGAACCACTGGTTGACCAGCGCGTCGGGCACCAGCACCAGCACGCGCCCGGCGCGCCCGCGCGCAAGCTGACGGGCGACGATCATGCCCGCCTCGATGGTCTTGCCCAGGCCCACCTCGTCGGCCAGCAGCAGGCGCGGCGGGCGGCGCGAGGCGGCGATGCCGGCCACGCGCAACTGGTGCGGAATCAGGTCGATGCGCGCGCTGGCCAAGCCCCAGGCCGGCGTGCACCGTGCCTGCGCGCGCCGGCGCAGGGCTTCCAGGCGCAGCTCGAAACGGGCCACGGTGTCGATGCGCCCGCCGACCAGGCGGTCGTCGGCTTCGGTGATGCTCTGCTCGTCGTCGAGCTGGCCTTCGTGGAGTTCGCGACCTTCGCCGCGGTAGATCAGCAGCCCGTCGCGGATTTCCACCCGCTCGACCAGAAACGACACGCCCTTGCCGTTGATGCGCTGGCCGGGGCGGAATTCGGCGCGGGTCAACGGTGCCGAGTCCTGCGCGTAGGGCCGCAGGACGCCGGATTTGGCGAACAGGACCTGGACGTGGCGACCCTCCACCCTGAGGACCGTGCCCAGACCCAGCTCGGGTTCGGCGGTGGAAATCCAGCGTTGACCGGGTACGAACATGCGGCGACCTGTGAACAGCGAGCCGGACATTATCGCGCCATAGGGGGTTCGGGGGGAACCTCTGGGGTTTTGGGGACGAGGGATGAGGGGCGGGGGCGCAAAAATCGCAGGTCCAGGAGCGGCAGACATACCGGACAAAGTGCTGGCAGGGTACGGAGATGCTTGATGCTGCCGTTGTCCAATGACCTCGCCGTTACCTCGGCTTTCGATTTTTGCGCCCCGGCTACTCGTCCCTCGTCCCTGGCTCTTCACGTCTCGGCCCACAACCGCAACAAATTGTGATACGTGCCGGTCAACTGCAACACCGCGCCCCGGTTGGCGCCTTCGGCAGTGAGGGTGCGGATGGAGGCATCCAGCTCGAACAGCATGCGCCGCCGGGCGTCGTCGCGGACCAGGCTCTGTACCCAGAAAAAGGCCGCCAGTCGCGCACCGCGCGTGACCGGTGCGACCCGGTGCAGGCTGCTGGCCGGATACACGACCAGGTCGCCGGCGGGCAATTTCACTTCGTGTTCGCCGTAGGTGTCGCTGATGACCAGCTCGCCGCCGTCGTAACTGTCCGGCTCGTTGATGAACAGCGTGCAGGCGATGTCGCTGCGCAACTGCCCGGCACGGTCGGGCAGGGCCATTACCGAACCGTCGACGTGGAAGCCGTACTGGCCACCGCCCTCGTAGCGGTTGAAGCGTGGCGGCAGGGTGTGCCGCGGCAGCGTGGCGGCATGGTAGAGGCTGTTGCGGGCCAGTGCCGCGAGCACGATGTCACCCAGTTCGCGGCGCAACGGCGAGGCCTCCGGCAGTTGCCGGTTGCGCTTGACCTGCGCGCCCTGCGGACCGACGGTTTCGCGACCGTCGGCCCAGTCGGCGGTTTCCAGTTTTGCACGCATCGCGACGACCTGGTCCGTGCCGAGCACTTCAGGGACGTGTACCAGCATGAAGCGGATTCCTCAGGTTGGGCAAATCGAAATCATGCGTTCATTTCATGGCGGGCAGTGCCCGCCCTACGCGGATATGGGCCGTGACGGGCAGGGCGGGCAGTGCCCGCCACAGACCCCATCCGAAGTCATGATGCCATTACCGCCGAGCGCTGGCACTCAGAACCGGATATTCGCCGTCAGCATGGCCGACCGCGGCGCCCCCGGCGTATAGCGGTAGCCGCTCTTGTTGATGGCGGCGACGTAGTCGTTGTCGAGCACGTTGTTGATGTTGAGCTGCAATTCCAGGTGCCGGTTGACCGGGTAGCTCGCCATCAGGTTGAACACCCAGTACGGGCGCACGTGGTCGGGCGTGCCGACGGCACCGTCGTGGCCGCGTTTCATGGTGCCGTTGTAGCGCGCGCCGCCGCCGATGACGAGGTTGAACGGAAGCGTGTAGGTGGTCCAGGCGGTGAAGGCGCTGCTCGGCGTGTAGGCGAGGTTGTCGGAACCGTCGTTGGCGACCGCCTCGCCGCGCGTCACGCTGGCGTCCATGGTGGTGACGCCGAGGTTGAGCGCCCAGCGCTCGGTGAGGTGGCCGACCGCGGTGATCTCCACTCCCTGCACGCGCTTCTTGCCGGTCTGGTAGTACTGCTGGTCGACCGGGTCCTGCTCGACCTGGTTGGTCACGACCGTGCGGTAGACCGATGCGCTCAGCAGCAGCCGCTGGTCGAACAGGTTCCACTTGGTGCCGATTTCGGCGGTATGCGATTCCTGCGGATCGAAGGCGGGGTTGTCGGCGCTGCTGGCGCGCGGGCTCAACGCCAGCGATTCGCCGCCGGGCGGCTCGGCCGACACGGCGTAGTTGGCGTAGATGCTGGCGTTGTCGGCGGGCTTGTAGAGCACGCCCAGTTTCCAGTTGAACAGGTTGCCGGACACCGTGGTGTCGATGGACCGGACCGGCGTGCCGGGGGCCTGGCCGCTGCCGCATTCGGGGCTGCGCCGGCCGACGCCGCACAGTACCGTGGCCTGGTAGTCGGTGCGGTAGTGGTCCAGGCGCAGGCCGGCGCTCAGCTGCCAGCGCGGGCCGAATTCCAGGGTGTCGAACAGGTAGGCGGCCCAGGTGTCGGTGTGGCCCCGGGCCCAGGCGCCGGTGGGACCGTAGGGCACGCCGCCGACGCGGTGGTCGGGGTGGTACAGGTTGGCCGCCGGCCACGAGGCGTCGCCGCGGGTGTCGATGTCGACCGTGTGGATGCCTTCGCGCGCCAGCTCGATGCCGGCGCTGATGTCGTGCCCGACGTTGCCGCTGGCGAAGCGGGTGCGCAGGTTGGTCTGGTTGGTGACGATGCTGTGCTGCTCGTGCTTGAAGTTGGGCAGGGTGCGGGTGACGGCCCAGGTGTCGCGGTCGTCGAGGTCCGGCGTCAGCAGGCGGTCGCCGCTGACCATGAACGAGCTGATCAGGTAATCCTGGCGCGTGCGCCCCCAGCGCGTGGTGTTGCGCACGATGGTGTCGGCGTCGAAGTCGTGCTCGACGATGGCGGTGAGCATGTCCGACTGCACGTCGTCGTGATCCTGCGTGGTGCCGTAGAAATTGCTGCTGTCGACCATCGGCGCCTGGCCGAGCTGCGGCCGCGCCGGATCCGGGCTGGAGTAGCCGGGCAGGCCGATGGTGGGCACGGAGCCGTCGGGGATGTTGTTCTGCTTGATGTGCAGGTAGTCGATGAACACGCGCGTCGGCGTGCCCAGACCGAAGGCCAGCGAGGGCGCCACGCCCCAGCGCTTGTTTTCGACCACGTCGCGGCCCGGCACGCCGCTGTCCTGGGCCATCACGTTCAGGCGCAGGGCCGAGTGGGCGCCGAGCGGCTGGTTCCAGTCGGCGGTGGCGCGCTTGTGGCTGCCGCTGCCGTAGGCCAGCGAGGCGGAAACCGCCTGTTCCAGGAACGGCTGCTTGGTCACCATGTTGATCGCGCCGGTGGGTGCCGTGCGTCCGTACTCGGTCCCGTCCGGGCCCTTGGTGACTTCCACCTGCTCGATGTTGAACACGTCGCGCGAGATCGAGCCCATGTCGCGCACGCCGTCCACGAAGATGCTGCCGGAAGTGTCGAAACCGCGCATGCGGATGGCGTCGCCCGTCGAGGTGCTGCCGTTTTCGCCGGCGTAGAACGTGCCCACGCCGGGGCTGTTGCGCAGCGCCTCGGCGAGGGTGGTGGCGCCCTGCTGGTCGAACAGGTCGTCGGTGATGATCTGCAGGGTCTGCGGCGTGTCGATCAGCGGCTGGGTGAACTTGGGCGAGGCGGACTGGCCGCGGTAATCGGCGCCGACAGTGGCCTGGACCTTGATTTCGGGCAGGGTCTGCGGGTTCGCGTCGCCCTTGAAGGCGGGATCGGCGGCGGTCGTGCCGGCCATCGCGGCGGCCGGCAGGCCCAGGGCAAGAGCGGTCATGATCGAGGCCGTCAGTGCAGCGCTGTTGCGGGGAGCGGTGGTGCGGCCGACCGGGTGCTTCCGGCTCTTGATGAAGGTCATCGGGGGTTCCTTGGTTGCGGACGGGAAGGTATGCGGGGGCGAACTCTAAAACTAATGAGAATGATTCGCAATAAGTATCTGACCAATGCCCCGGCGCGGCGGCGCGATCGCTTCCCGATCTTGCGGACTGTTTCCGGCCAGCCGCGCAGGCCGGAGGATGCGTCGATTCCCGCGAGAGCGGCTGTGGCCGGGGATGGCCGCAAAAAAAAAGCGCCGCACGAGGCGGCGCTTGGAAAGGACGTGCACGCCCGGAGGCGTGCACGGTGGCACGGTGCCGGTTACCAGATTTTCACCGGGTTCTCGCGGTTCATCTTGCTGCCCGGCTTGCACTGGAAGGCCTTGGCGAACTGCGGCATGTTCGAGGCCGATGCGAAGGCGCGGATCTTGGCCGGTGCATGCGGGTCGACGTTGAGCAGCAGCTCCGCGGTCTTGTCGCGGGCGGTGCCTTCCCAGACGCGTGCGGAACTGAGGAAGAAGCGCTGGTCCTGGGTCAGGCCGTCGATCTTCTTGTCCGCCTCGGACGGGTTGGCCGCGAGCGCGGTCTGCAGCGCCGTGTAGGCGATGTTGAGACCGCCCAGGTCGCCGATGTCCTCGCCCAGCGTCAGCTTGCCGTTGACGTGCAGGTCCGGCTTCCCGGAAATCGGCGTGTACTGGCTGTACTGCTTGGCCAGCGCGGCGGTGCGCTTGTCGAAGTTCGCCTTGTCCTGCTTGGTCCACCAGTTGACGCGGTTGCCGTGGCCGTCGAACTGGCTGCCCTGGTCGTCGAAGCCGTGGCTGGCCTCGTGGCCGATGACGAAGCCGATGCCGCCGTAGTTCACGGCGTCGTCCCCGTTCGGGTAGAAGAACGGCGGCTGCAGGATCGCGGCCGGGAAGTTGATGGTGTTGGTGCTCGGGCTGTAGTAGGCGTTGATCGTCTGCGGCGTCATGTGCCACTCCTTGCGATCCGTCTTCTTGCCGATCTTGCCGATGTCGTAGTGGTAGTTGTACTTGCTGGCCGCTTCCATGCTGGCGAACAGGTGGCCCGGCTCGATCTTCAGGCCGCTCCAGTCACGCCATTCGCCCTCGTCCGGGTAGCCGATCTTGGGCAGGAACAGGCTCCACTTCTTCAGCGCCTTCTTCTTGGTGGCGTCGCTCATCCAGTCCAGGTTCTCGATGTGCGTCTTGAGCGCGTTGCGCACGTTGGTGACCAGTTCCTCGGCGCGTTCCTTGGCCTGCGGCGAGAAGTAGTTCTCGACGTACAACTGGCCCAGGCCCATGCCCATGGCGCCGTTGACCATGCGGATCACGCGCTTCCAGCGGTCCTTCTGCTCGGGCTGCCCGCCCAGGGTCTTGCCGTAGAAGTTGAAGCGGTTGGTCTGGAAGTCCTTGCTCAGGTACGGCGAGGCCGAGCTGACCAGGTGGAACTTGAGGTAGGCCTGCCATTGCGACACGGGCGCGTCGGTCAGCAGCTTGTCGAATTCGGCGATGAAGTCGGGCTGCGACAGCGAGAAGCCCTTGCCCACGTCGACGCCCTGGGCCTTGAAGAATTTTTCCCAGCTGAAATGCGGGCTGACCTTGTCGGCCTCGGCGACGGTCACGAAGTGGTACTGGTTGTCGAGGTCGCGCAACTGGGTCGGCGACAGCGACGACTTGGCCAGTTCGGTCTCGAAATCGAGCACCGACTGCGCCTGCCTGGCGGCCTCGTCGGCGGGCGTGCCGACCAGCTCCAGCGACTTGGCGATGTACTTGACGTAGGCGTCGCGGATGTCCTTGTACTTGTCCTCGGTGTAGTAGGCGCGCGTGGGCAGGCCCAGGCCGCTCTGGTACACGTAGCCGATCTGCCGGGTGGCGTCCTTGAAGTCGGCGCCGGAGCCGAAGCTGAAGACGTAGCCGTCACCCTCGTTGTAACTGGTATTGATGAACTTGACGATGTCGGCGGTGTTCTCGAGCGCGTCGATCTTCGCCAGCTTGGGCTTGATCGGGTCGTAGCCCAGCTTGTTGATGGTGGCGGTGTCCATGCCGGCGGCGTAAAGGTTGCCGAGCTTCTGCTGCAGCGTCGAACCCTTGTCGTGGCCGGCGTTCCAGGCCGCGTTTTCGAGGATCTTCTTCTGTTGCAGCAGGCTCTTGTGGTGCAGGATGCCGAACGCGCCCCAGCGGGTCTGGTCGGCCGGGATCGGGTTGGCCTTGTTCCACTTGGCGTTGACGTAGCTGGCAAAATCCGTGCACGGGTCGTAATTGTTGTCGAGGGTGAACGCGATCGACTGGTCCGGCGGAATCTGCACGGTGGAGACCGAGGCCGGCGCCGTGCTCGCGGGCGCGGCGGACGCAGCGGATGATGCGGCAGCCGTGGATGCCGATGACGGGCTGCCGGCATTCTGCGCGGTGTTGCCGCAGCCCGACACGGCCAGTGCCATGCCGATGGCCAGGGCGATCGGCTTGATCAGTTGTCTGGACATGAAATCTCCCTTGGATGGAATGGCCGGGGAGGCCCCGGCAACTGGAAAATCGTCGTGGTGCAGTGGCGCCGCGGGTGGTTCGGCACGCGCCATGGTCGCCGAGACTAGGACGAAAGTCATGCAGGCAGACAGTGTCGAAGGTCATGCGGGCCGGCGCGTGGCGGGCCGGATCCGGCGCACGCAAAGGGACGCCGCGGCATGCCGGCCCGGCGCGCGGATCCGGCTCGGCGTGTCCGGCGGCACAAGTGCTTGCTTGTGATCCTGAACCGACGTATAACAGGGCCATGGGAAGGGCTGTCCGTCATGGGCAGATGGTGTGTGTTGCACAGGCAGGAGGAACCCCGTGGACCATTCGGCCTTGACGCTTTTTGTTCCGTTTTCCCCGCGTGGCGAATCGTGGGTGGTCCGCCGCGCGCATACCGTCGTGGAAACCCTGCCCAGTCGCGAGGACGCGGTGCTGGCCGCCTTCCGCCTCGCATCCGACTTGAGCATTCGCATGGGCGCGGACGTGCGCATCGAGGTGCAGGAAGCCGATGGCGGCTGGCACGCCTTGTCGCCGGTGCATGCCCGGAAGAGCGCGCGCCGTTTCGCCAGGTTGCACAAGGATGAGAAGGGGAATCCGGGCAGCCAGAAACGCGCCTGATTCCCTCACGCGGTCGCCGCCGCCCGCCTGCGCGCCGCCGGCTTGAGCCGCACGTAGACCTGCTTGCGGATGCGGGCGACGACTTCGCCGGCATCCGTCGTGACGTCGGTTTCGAACCAGTGCAGCACCTTGCCGCCGTCGGCGGCCCGTTCGCGCAGTTCGTCGACCACTGCCGGGTCCAGCCGGAACCGGGCATGCACGTCGCCGCGTCCGGGCGCCACGAACTCGATGCCGGCGGCCTTGTCCCAGACGTAGTAGTCGCGCCCGAGCCGGTGCAACACCAGCAGCATCCAGAACGGGTCGGTCATGGCGAACAGGTTGCCGCCGAACTGGGTGCCCACGTAGTTGCGGTTCCACGGGCGCAGGCGCAGGACGACATGCGCTTCGCTCCAGTCCTCGCTGATCGAGCGCACGCGGATGGCGTTGACCAGGAACGGCGGCCACAGGTTCATCAGGCGCCGGAAGGTGGATGCGCGCACGGTTTGCCTCAGAACAGCAGCGAGGCCATGCGCCGGCGGCATGCGCCTACCAGTGCCGGGTCGTCGAGCATCGGGAAGGCGGCCAGCAGGCGCTTTTTCGCCTGGCCGTCCTGCCAGTCGCGGGCATGTTCGAGGATGTACAGGAACTGCTCCAGGCCGGCCTGCGGATCCCGTCCCAGGAGCAGGCGCACGCCGAGCAGGTCACGTGCGGCCCAGTCGCTGGCGTCGGCCTGGATGCGTTGCTGCAAGGCCTCGGCCGATGGGGCCCCGTCGAGCGCACGGGCCAGCTCCAGCTGGTTGCGCAGGGCCTGCGCGCGCGCGTCCGTGGCCAGGTCGGCGGGCAGGGCGGACAGCTCCTGTTCGGCGGCGTCGGCCTCGCCGGCCAGCAACAGCGCCTGGACCAGGTCCAGCCGCAGTTCCGGCTTGTCGGGCTGGTCGGCCATTTCGCGACGCAGGCGTTCCACGGCGTGGCCGGGCGGTTCCTGCGGCGCCGGCGCGGCCTGCCCGGTCGTGCCCGGCGGTTCGGCCCCGGCGATGGCGGGGGGCGGCAGGTGCTTGCCGAGGAATTCGCGCAACTGGCCTTCCGGCAGCGCGCCGGCGAAGCCGTCGACCGGCTTGCCGTCCTTGACCAGCATGACCGTGGGGATGCTGCGGATGCCGAACATGCCGGCCAGCTCCTGCTGGCTGTCGACATCGACCTTGCCGAGGCGGAAGGCGCCCTGCCAGGCGTCGGCCATCTTTTCCAGCAGCGGACCCAGGGCCTTGCACGGGCCGCACCATTCGGCCCAGAAATCGACCAGCACGGGGGCGTCGAAGGATGCCTTGAGGACGTCGTCCTCGAAATTGTCGCGGGTGACGTCGAATACGTGGCTGGCGGGCGAGGGCATGTTCATCGGGGTTTCGGCACTGTCGAGGGAGCGGGGACCCCGAAGCATAACAAGGGACCCGCGCGGGATGTTCGCGGGGCCTGCATGCGGCGGGGACATGCACGATAATGCGGGCTACTGGCCAGGAAACCGGAACGGATCCACGCATGGTCCCGGATGCATCATCGCTGGTGGTTTGCGAGCACTGCGACGCGGTTTACCGCCGGCGTCCGCTGGCGCGCGGCGAACGCGCGTGCTGCCGGATCTGCGGGGCCACGCTGTACCGCCACCAGCGCCTCGGCGTCGACGGCGTGCTGGCGTTGTCGGTGGCGGGGCTGATCGTGTGGGTGATCGCCAATGCGTGGCCGATCTTTTCCATCGGCGCCAGCGGCGTCGTCAGCACCTCGACGCTGTGGGGCGCCGTCGTCGCCGCATGGGACGAGCATGTGCGCGTGGTCGCGGTGCTGGTCGCGGCCACGCTGTTTTTCGCGCCGCTGCTGCAGTTGCTGCTGCTGACCTGGGCCTGCGGCTTCGTGTCGGCGGGGCGCAGGCCGCCGGGGCTGGTCCAGGTGGTGCGCGTGCTCAAGTGGCTGCACCCGTGGAGCATGATCGAGGTGCTGATGCTCGGCATCCTGGTGGCGGTGGTCAAGCTCGACACGGTGTTCGACGTGACCGCGGGCATCGGCCTGTGGGGGTTCGCCGCGCTGATGGTGCTGATCACGGTGGTGGCGGCGTGGGATACCCGCGACCTGTGGCCGCGGACGACGGAGGACGCCGCGTGAGCGCCGCGCACGAGCCGCTCCCCACCGCAACCCGCCTGGGCCTGATTGCCTGCCATGTCTGCGGCCAGGTATGCCGCTGTCGTGCGCGGGCGGGCCGGGTCGGCGCCTGCCCGCGCTGCGGCGCGAGCCTGCATCGGCGCAAGCCGGACAGCATCGCGCGTACCTGGGCCCTGCTGATCGCCGCCGTCATCCTGTATCTTCCCGCGAACATCGTGCCGATCATGCGCACGGCGAGCCTGTTTTCCAGCGACGACAACACCATCCTCAGCGGCGTGGTGGAATTGTGGGCGGTGGGATCGCCGGACCTGGCCGTGATCGTGTTCTTTGCCAGCATCATGGTGCCGGTGCTCAAGTTCATCGCCCTGGGCTGGCTGCTGGTCAGCGTGCAGCGGCGCAGGACGCGCTGGCCGGCGCGGCAGCGCTCCAGGCTGTATCGTCTGGTCGAGGTGATGGGCTACTGGTCGATGCTGGACGTGTTCGTGGTGACCCTGCTGACCGGCGTGGTGCAACTGGGGCCGCTGGCGCGCGTGGAGCCCCTGCCCGGCGTGATCTGGTTTGCCCTGGTGGTGGTGCTGACCATGCTCGCCTCGATGAGTTTCGACCCGCGCCTGATCTGGGACGGCGCCAAGCAAACGACACGGGAACCTTCATGACCGACATGCAAGACCCACCCGATCGGGAAGACGACATCCCGGAACCGGCGAAGGTGCGCAAGCGCCGCTGGACGGTGTCGCTGATCTGGCTGGTGCCGCTGGTGGCGGCGCTGATCGGGCTGTCGCTGGTCGTCACGGCGTGGCTGTCGGCGGGCCCGCAGATCGTCATCAGCTTCCAGGACGCCCAGGGCATCACCGCCGGCAAGACCGAGGTCAAGTACAAGAACGTGGTCATCGGCAAGGTGCGCGGCCTGCAGCTGAGCAAGGATCGTTCCAAGGTGCTGGTCACGGTGGACCTGGACAAGCAGGCGGAAAGTTTCGCCACCAGGGGCAGCCGCTTCTGGGTGGTGCGCCCGCGCATCGGCCTGGGCGGGGTGTCCGGGCTGGGCACGCTGTTTTCCGGTTCCTACATCGGTGCCGACACCGGCGGCTCGGACCAGCGCAAGACCCGTTTCGAAGGCCTGGAGACGCCGCCGCCGCTGACCCACAACGAGGCCGGGCGCAGTTTCCTGCTGTCCAGCGACGACCTCGGCTCGCTGGACATCGGCTCGCCGGTGTATTTTCGCCGCATCCAGGTCGGCCGCGTGGTGGCCTACCACCTGGACAAGGACGGCAAGGGCGTGACGTTGCAGGTGTTCGTGAAGGCGCCCAACGACAAGTTCGTCACCCGGGACACGCGGTTCTGGAATGCCAGCGGCGTGGACGTGTCGCTGGGCGCCGGCGGACTCGATGTCAACACCGAATCGCTGGCCTCGATCGTGGCCGGCGGCATCGCCTTCCGCGCCCCGCCGGAAAGCCGCGAGGACACGCCGGCGCCGGCGGATGCCCGGTTCACGCTGTTCGACGACAAGGCGACGGCCATGAAGCCGCCGGACGGCCCGCCGGTGCACCTGCGCATGCGCTTCCACCAGTCGGTGCGCGGCCTGGCCGTGGGTGCGCCGGTCGATTTCCTCGGCATCGAGCTGGGCAAGGTGACCGGCGTGTCGCTGGATTTCGACCCCGAGACCAAGCGCTTCCCGGCCGACGTCACCGCGGTGATCTACCCGCGCCGCATCGGCAAGGCCAACCGGCGCTTCATCGAGCGCACCGGCAACGACAAACCGGGCGCGCTGCTGGGCATCCTGGTCAAGCACGGCCTGCGCGCGCAGTTGCGCAACGGCAACCTGCTGACCGGGCAGTTGTACGTGGCCCTGGACTTCTTCCCCAAGGCGCCCGAGGTGGCCTTCGACGGCAAGCTGGACCCGCTGGTGGTGCCCACCGTGGCCGGCAGCTTCGACAAGCTGCAGCAGCAGGTGGCCGACATCGTCGACAAGGTGCACGCGATTCCGTTCGACGACATCGGCGCGCACCTCGATGCCAGCCTCGGGCAGCTCGACGGCTTGCTGACGCAGCTCAACGAGGAGGTGGCGCCGGAGGCCAGGAGCACGCTCGAGCAGGCGCAGGAAACCCTGAGCACGGCCACCAGCGCCTTGTCGGGCGATTCGCCGTTGCGCCAGAATCTCGGCCGGACGCTGGTGGAGCTGCAGCGCGCCGCCCGTTCGCTGCGCGTGCTCACCAGCTACCTGTCGCGGCATCCCGAGGCGCTGCTGCGCGGCAAGCGCAACAACGACCCCGCGCCGCCGCCGTCACCGCCACCGCGTCCACCCGCACGGAGCCAGCCATGATGCATCCCGTCCGTTGCCTGTCGATCGCGTGCCTGGGACTGCTGCTCGGTGCATGCAGTTCGGCGCCCACGCATTTCTACACGCTGGTGGCGCCAGGCCATGCCGCGCCGGGCGCGCCGGCCGCGGCGCCGTACCGCATCGCGGTCCTGCCGGTGACGGTTCCGGCGCAGGTCGACCAGCCGCAGATGGTGGTGCGCCAGGGCAGTGCCCGCGTGGCCCTGCTCGAAGGCGAGCGCTGGATCGCGCCGCTGGGCGACGAGATCCGCACGGCGATTTCCGACGCGTTGATGCGCAAGCTCGGTACCCGGGACGTCTACGGCCTTGCCGGCGACGGCGACGAGCCGCTGTACCGCATCAAGGTCGACGTCGGCCGTTTCGAATCGGTGCCTGCAAGCCACACCTTGCTGGTGGCAAGCTGGAGCGTGCATGCACGCGACGGCAAGGGACAGGCGTTGCAATGCACCAGCCGCATCCGCGAGCCGGTCGGGCCGGGATACGCGGCCCTGGCCGACGGGCACCAGCGCGGCTTGCAGGCATTGGCGCTTGATATCGCGGGAGTCGTTCGCAACCTGGCCGCAGGCAACGCGGCATCCTGTCCGTAGGAGTCAGCCTGTCACCGATCGCGTAGAGTGGTTCTTCGAACGGAGCCGTGCGGCGGACACTGCCCGCCGAACAAGGTCGGTTGACCGCGCTCTGGCCATGCCCTCCTGTCCCTCCCGCATCAGTCGGCGTCGTAGTCGAGGTTGGCGGCCAGCCAGCGTTCGGCTTCGGGCAGGGACCAGCCCTTGCGCGCGGCATAGTCCTCGACCTGCTCGCGCGTCAGCCGGCCGACCACGAAATACTGGCTGTCCGGATGGCTGAAATACCAGCCCGACACGGCCGCCGCCGGGTACATGGAAAAGCCTTCGGTCAACTCGATGCCGGTGTTTTTCGTCACGTCGAGCAACTTGAACAGCGTGGTCTTTTCGGTGTGGTCCGGACAGGCCGGGTAACCGGGGGCAGGGCGGATGCCGCGGTATTCCTCGCGGATCAGCGCCTCGTTGTCCAGGTTTTCGTCGGCCGCGTAGCCCCAGAACTCGCGCCGCACGCGCAGGTGCATGTGCTCGGCGAAAGCCTCGGCCAGGCGGTCGGCCAGGGCCTTGAGGATGATCGCCGAGTAATCGTCGTTGTCGGCCTTGAATCGCTCCAGGTGTTCCTCGATGCCGTGCCCCGCGGTGACGGCAAAACCGCCCACCCAGTCCGATTTGCCGGTTTCCTTCGGCGCAACGAAATCGGACAGACACAAATTCGGTCGCTCCACCGGCTTGACCGCCTGTTGCCGCAAATGATGCAACGTAGCCAACACCTCCCGACTGGCGGAGTCCCGCTCTTCCGGGTCCCGGGTCCCGGGTCCCGGGTCCCGTGCTGCCGAGTCCCGATAAAGCTCGATGTCGTCGCCGACGCGGTTGGCCGGCCAGAAGCCGATCACGGCCCGCGCCGTCAGCCATTTTTCTTCCACGATGCGCTCGAGGATCGCCTGCGCGTCGTGGAACAGTTCGGTGGCCTGCGCGCCGACCACCTCGTCGTCGAGGATGGCCGGGTAGTGGCCGTGCAGCTCCCAGGCCTGGAAGAACGGCGTCCAGTCGATGGTGTCGCGCAGGGTTTCCAGCGGGTAGTCGTCGAACACGTGGATGCCCGGCTGTTTCGGCATGGGCGGCACGTAGCCGTTCCAGTCGCGCGTGAAGCCGTTGTCGCGCGCAGCCTGCAGCGTCACCAGCTTCTTGCGTGGGCCACGCCGGGAACGACGTTCGCGGATGTCGGCGTATTCGTCGCGGATCTTGTCCAGGAACTCGCGCACCTTGT
>CAZBZD010000037.1:0-13125 GCA_964496295.1 uncultured Rhodanobacteraceae bacterium
ACACCGCCAGCGGCGACATCAACGCCGAATCGACGGATGGCCTGGCCGACGGCATCTTCGCCTACGGGGCTGCCATCACGGTCAACAACCGCGGCTCGATCGGGGCCGAAGGCTACACCTGGGCCACCGGCGTGGAAGCCGAGGGCGACTCGGTCACGATCAACAACCGCGGCGACATCAGCGCCAGCACGACGGCCAACGTGCCGGCCGACCCGACCACCGGCACCGCCGCCATCTACGGCCATGCCTACGGCGTCTACGCGGTCGCCTACGGCGACGACGGCATCGTCGTCAACAACCGCGGCGACATCGGCGCGAGCGGCGTGTACGCGACCGGCGTGTACGCCTATGCCGCCTACACCGGCGACATCGACATCCACAACCGCGGCGACATCACCGCCACGGCCGACTACGGCATCGCCGCCGGCGTCACCACCGTCAGCAACCTGGGCGACAGCGACGCCCGCGTGTCCAACCGCGGCAGCATCGAGGCCACCGGCACCTACGGTGCCTCCGGCATCGCCATCACCGCCGTCGGCCCGGGCTCGTCGGCCAGCGTCGACAACCGCGGCGACGTCTATGCGGCCAGCGTCGCGTACTACTCGGTTGCCGAAGGCATCGCGGTCTCCAGCGACGGCGACGCCAGCATCGACAACCGCGGCATGATCACGATCGGCTACGGCGACTACGCCTACGGCGCCCTGGCCCTGTCCTTCGCCGGCGACGCCGCCATCGACAACGACGGCGACGTGCTGGTCAACGGCGGCTTCGGCGCCTACGGCCTGGTGGCGGGCACCCCGAACGGCCACACCGACGTGACCAACGACGGCGCGATCACCACCGCCGCCAGTTTCGGCGACGCCATCGGCATCGACGCCAGCAGCCTGGCCGGCACCGAGGTACGCAACGACGGCAGCATCGGCGCCACCGGCAACAAGTACGCGTTCGGCGTCCGCGCCAACGCCTCGCAGGGCGACGCCCATGTCGACAACCGCGGCGCGATCACGACCGACGGCAAGTACAGCTTCGGCGTGTTCGTGCGCTCCGTCGACGGCGACGCCCTGGTCGACAACCGCGGCGACATCCTCGGCGCGGGCAAGTACGCCTACGGCGCGGTGGCCGGTTCGACCTACGGCGACGCGCTGATCTCCAACGACGCGGATGCCACCATCACCGGCTACAGCAGCAGCCTGCTGGCAGTGGGCACGTTCGCCAATGCCGGCGACGGCAGCGCCACGATCGACAACCGCGGCGACATCGCCGCCGTGGGCACGACCTACGCCCAGCTCGCCTACGGCGCGGTGGTGCAGACCGTCGCCGGCGACGGCCTGGTCGACAACCGCGGCAGCATCCGCGACGACAACGGCTACGGCGCGGCGCGCGGCGTGATCGTGCGCTCCAGCGGGGGCGGCAACGCCGCCGTGGTCAACCGCGGCGACATCCGCGCCGTGGCCACCGGCTCGGGCGTGTACGAAGGCTACTACGGCACCTACGCCGTCAACACCGACGTGATCGGCGTGTACGCCTACGCGCCGGGCGCGACCGCGAGCGTGGACAACCGCGGCACCATCACGGCCAGCACCCGGGCCGGCCTGGCCGACGGCGTGTTCGCCGCCGGCGCGGTGGCGGAGGTGAGCAATACCGGCTCGATCACCGCCGACGGCTACACCTGGGGCGCGGGCATCGAGGCCCAGGGCGACGACTCGGTCACGGTCGACAACCGCGGCGACATTGCCGCGAGCGCGACGGCCTACTACGCGGGCAACCCGGAAACCGGCGCCCCGAGCGTCTACGGTCATGCCTACGGCATCTACGCCAGCAGCCTCTACGGCGACGGCGGCACCAGCGTCGACAACCGCGGCACGATCGCCGCGACCGGCCCCTACGCGACCGGCGTGTATGCCTATGACGGCGGTACCGGCGGCATCGGCATCACCAACCGCGGCGACATCGCCGCAAGCGCCGTCAACGGCATCGCCGCCGGCATCGACACGGTGACGAGCTTTGCCGGCAGCGACATCGAGATCGCCAATCACGGCAGCGTCACTGCCGACGGTTACAACGCCGCCTATGCGGTCACCGCCGTGGCTACCGGCGCAGGCTCCGGGATCGACGCGGTCAACACCGGCGCGATCCATGCCGCGGCCACCGACACCACCTACGGCATCGCTGCCGGCGTGATCGCCTCCGGCGACGGCGACGTGGCGGTGCGCAACAGCAGCGCGGGCACGATCCACGCCTACGGCGGCTCCGTTTACGGCCTGGCTGCGCTGGCTTTCGCCGGCGACGCCGACGCCGTCAATGCCGGCGAGGTCGCGGCCACGGGCAAGTACGCCTACGGCGTGGTCTCGTCGTCGCAGAACGGTACCGCCGGCGCCGTCAACAGCGGAGACATCGCGGTGCTTGGCAGCGGGCTGATCTCCAGCGCCCGCGGCCTCGACGTCAGCGGCTACGACGCCGAAGCGGTCAACCGCGGCTCGATCGCGGTCGACGGCAAGTACAGCCGCGGCATCAGCGCGGTGGCGGGCGGCGGCGACGCCGAGGTCCGCAACACCGGTTCGATCTACGCCGGCGGCAAGTACAGCTACGGCATCGCCGGCATTTCTACCGACGGCGACGTGCGCGTCGTCAACACGGCCGACGGCACGATCGACGCCTACACTTCCGGCGGCGTGACGGTCGGCCTGCTGGGCATCTCCACCTACGACGACGTGGAGATCACCAACGCCGGCGACGTGGTCGCGCGCGGTGACTTTGCCGGGCTGACGGCGGGCGTGTACGCGTCTTCCGACAACAACGACGTGTCCGTGGTCAACCGCGGTTCGATGAGTGCCGACACCGTCTACGGCAACGCCTTCGGCGTGCTGGCCAACATCGGCGGCAACGACGAACTGGGCGTCGTCAACCGCGGCGACATCACCGCCACCTCGGTGTCTGCCGACGCGACCGGCATCGACGCCACCAGCGCCTACGGGGGCGAGGTGTCGCTGCGCAACGTCGCCGCGGTCTCCGCGTCCAGCAGCGCGGGCAACGCGACCGGCCTTGCCGGCGCCGTCGTCGGTGGCGAGCTGAGCCTGGTCAACGCCGCCGCCGGCAGCATCGACGCGAGCACGGTCGACGGCGACGCGATCGGCATGCTCGGCGTGCTGAGCGACGCCGACGTGACCGTCAACAACGCCGGCAGCATCAGCGTGAGCTCGACCAACGGCAATGCCTACGCCATCCTCATCGAGTCCGGCGCACCGATGGCACTGAGCGGCAGCGCCGAGGCCGAAACCGCCGCCGCAGCCCGGAAAACCGGCATCGCGCCGCTGGTCGACCGCAACATCCTGCTCGCCTCGGGGGATGCGGCCGCCGGCAGCGGCGCGACAACGGCGGCCATCGCGCCGGCCGGCACCGCCACGGTGGTCAACCGCGGCAGCATCGTGGCGCAATCCGGCAGCGGCCGGGGCATCGCGATATACGGCGGTGACGGTATCGAAAAGATATTCAACCGCGGCACGATCCAAGGCGCGATCGTCACCAACGGTGGCGACGACAGCGTGGTCAACCAGGCCAACGGAAGCTGGCAACTCACCGGCACGAGCAGCAATTTCGGCGCGGGCGCCGACAGCTTCAGGAACGCGCGCGGTGCCGTGCTCGGAATGGACAACACCCGCATCGCCTTCGGCACCGGCGACAACAGTTTCCTCAACCAGGGCCTGGTCAAGGTGTCGGGTGCCAACCGCATCTTCATGATCGGCAGCAACACCGGCTCCGCCTCGTTCGTCAACAACGGGGTGGTGGACTTCACCGACGGTGCGGCCGACGACAGCCTCACGGTCGTCGGCGGTTTCGGCGGCCACGGCACGATCAACCTGGACGTGAGCCTGGACAACAAGCTCAACGACCGCCTGTCCGTGCTGGGCAGCACCGCCCACGGCACCCGTCAGGTCGTCAACGTGGAACTGCTCGACGGCTTGCCGAAATCCGACAACGTGGGCACCAGCCTGCAACTGGTGCACGTGTCCGGCGGCACCAGCCCGTCGGCATTCGTCGCCGGCAAGGTGCTGGGCGTCTCCCCGCGCGACTTCCTGTCGATGGGCCTCTCCCTGTCCGCGCAGCCCGATTCCGCTTCCGGCGCGAGCGCTTCCGGCGGCGGCAGCTCGTACATGCTCGAGGTCGAACCGTACGTCAGCGGCCTGAACGCCGCCGGCGTGCTGGCATCCTCGACCGCGCTGGCGGTGGACAGCCTGATGAGCAGCACCATCGGCGGTCGCGGCGACCGCACCTACATGGCCATGGCCGCGCCGGGCGGACAGCCGGCACTCGGCCTGACGCCATGGGTGCGCACGTTCAGCTACCGCAGCGGCATGAATCCCGACCAGCTGGCCGGCAACTTCGGCCAGCTGGCAAACGCGCACCTGAACCAGAGCAACTACGGTACCCAGATGGGCCTGGAATACCGCGCCGGCAACGGCTTCCGGTTCGGCACGGTGTTCGCCAAGTCCGAGGGCCGGCAGTACCTGGTCGACGGCTTCGGCAGGAACACCATCCGCGGTCACACCATGGGCGTGTACGGCACCTGGACGTCGCCGAAGGGCTTCTACGTCGACGCCTCGTGGCGGACCATGCAGTTCCAGGCGCACATCGAGTCGATCGGCGGTCGCCAGCGCAGCGCGGGCCGGGCCTTCGGCACCAGGCTCGAATTCGGACGCGCCTGGAAACTGGGCAACGGCCTCACCATCGCGCCGAAAGTCCGCTACACCGAAACCACGGTCGACGGCCTGAGCGTCGAGGGCTACCAGGCCACGTTCCGGAGCCAGGGCACGCACTGGAGGCGTGCCAGCGCCGGCGTGTCGCTGCAGAAGACCTTCCTCGGCGCCGGCGGCTGGCAATGGACGCCGTACGGCGAAGCCAACGTGGTCCGGACATTCGACGGCGTGACCCGCTACTCGATCAACCGGGACTACTTCGGCCAGGTGATGACCATGGGCACCAGTTCGCAGGTCCGGTTCGGCATCGGCGCGAAAAAAGGCAATCTGACATGGAACGGCGGCGTGAACTGGCTCGACGGCGGCAACATCGACGGCGCCTTCGGTGCCCGGATGACGTTGCGCTACTCCTGGTAACGCCTATGCGAACATGCCGGCATTCGTCGCAGTGCAAACACCAACCGGGGAGATCGGCCCTTGACCGCCAACACCAACCAGTCTGACGGCGACGCGGCCGTCGCCACCGCCGCACAGGTTTCCGCGACCACGGGCACGCAGGACGGCGAACGCAGCACGCAAGCGGAGCCGCGACCGGCCGCCGGACCCGCGGCCGGACCGGCGGCGGCGAAGAAACAGGCCGGGATCAAGGTCGAAAAAACCTGTTCGCGCAGCCTCGCCGGCTGGCTTGCCGCCAACCGGCTGTCGCTGGCGATCACCTCCTACCAGAGCGGGCGGGTGTACCTGGTCGGCAGCGACAAGCAGGGCCGCGTGTCCTTTTTCGAGCGCGTCTTCGAACGCGCCATGGGCGTCGTCGGCAACGACCAGCGCATCTACCTGGGCAGCCTGTACCAGTTGTGGCGTTTCGAGAACGTCCTGCGTCCCAACGAGGTCATCCACGGCCAGTTCGACAAGTGCTACGTGCCGCGCAACGCGCAGACCATCGGCGACCTGGACATCCACGAGCTCGGCATCTGCCGCGACGGCAAGGTGGTGTTCATCAACACCAAGTTCTCCTGCCTTGCCGAGCTGAGCCCGACCCACAGCTTCAAGGCCATCTGGAAGCCGGATTTCATCAGCAAGCTGGCGCCGGAGGACCGCTGCCACCTCAATGGCCTGGCCATGGTCGACGGGCGTCCGAAATACGTCACCGCGGTGTGCCGCAGCGACACGGTCGACGGCTGGCGCGACCGTCGCCACGACGGCGGCGTGGTGATCGACATCGAAACCGACGAGGTGGTCTGCGAAGGCATGTCGATGCCGCACTCGCCGCGCTGGGCCGGCGGCAAGCTGTGGGTGCTCAACGCCGGCACCGGGCACCTGGGCTGGGTCGACTTCGCCACCAGGAAGTTCGTGCCGCTGGCGTTCTTCCCCGGTTTCCTGCGCGGACTGTCGATCATCGGCAACGTGGCCGCGGTGGGCCTGTCCAAGCCCCGCAACCAGCGTTTCGAAGGCCTGCAACTGGACGAGGAACTGCGCAAGCGCGACTCCGATCCCTGGTGCGGCGTGCAGATCGTGTCGCTGACCAACGGCGACGTGATGAACTGGATCCGGTTCGAAGGCGACATCACCGAGATGTTCGACATCAATTTCCTGCCGAACGTGCGCCATCCGATGATGATCGGCCTGCGCACCAACGAAATCCGCGACCTGATCACCTACGAATCGACCATCGCCGGAGAAGAGAAACCCGCATGACACCACCACTGCACGTCCGCGCACTCCTGGCCGTCGCCGCGATGAGCGCCACCGGCATCGCCCTGGCGCAGAGCCGGAACGCCGCCCCTGCCCCGCAACCCGCCGCGAGCACGCGCTCCGACCTGCGCGCCGAGCCGGTGCCGCCGGCCATCGATGCCGCCTTCCACCGGATGGACGTCGACGACAACGGCGCATTGAGCCTTTCCGAGTTCCGCAACGGCTGGCGCCACATGCACCGGCGCAGGGGCAGGCAGACGGCCATGGCGGGGCTGCGGGCGCAGTTCAAGCGTCTGGATGCCAACGGCAACGGCGGCATCGACCGCACCGAATACCCGCACATGGTGCTGGTCAAGCGGGCCGGGCCGCTGGCGCTGCCCTTTTCGCAGGTCGACCGCGACGGCAACCAGAAGCTCGACTTTGCCGAATACACGTCGGTGGTGCGCCGGTTGCGCGCACTCCCGGTCAAATCCGGAGGGCAGCGCAAATGACGTCCACTGCCAAGACCTCCCGAGCCGGGCGCAAGCGCGACCCGGTGGCATTCGACGTCGCCACGGTATGGAAGCAGCTCACGCCCGAGCTCCGCGCCGAGGTGCTGGCGTTCTGGCAACGCAACAAGGCCATCGGCAACCCCGGGCGCGCACGGCAGCGCGTCAACGAGGTGGTGTGCATCGCGCGTGGCGACGACGGCGAACTGTGCGCGGTCAGCACGGCCGTCGTGCGGGTGCTGCCGCGCCTGCGGCAGCCGATGTACTACTTCCGGCTGTTCTTTGCCAAGTCGGTGCGCGGCCAGGGCCAGGTGGTGCCTTTTTTCAACAAGGCAAAGGAAGTGCTGCAGGCCTACAACGCGAGCCTGGAAGAACCCGAAAGCCTCGGGATGCTGCTGGAACTGGAAAGCCGCTACCTGGATGCCTACTACAAGCAGGCCTGCATACTGGAGGCCGATGCCACCTTCATCGGCTACTCGCCGCGCGGCATGCAACTGCGGGTGTCCTATTTCGAGGGTGCCCGCCTGATGGCGCCGAAGCCGATCGCGAAAAGGGTTTGAAACGCCCGCGGCGGCCGGCCGTGGCGCGGCTTTTTGCATCACGCTGACACCGCGCTTCCGGGGCCGCGCCCTGCCCTCCGGACTGCCCGGCACGCGGAGCACGAGCGTCCGCGGCACGGCCGAAAAACCCGGCGACACCGGCCTGTCCTGGATCAATTCCGGGCGGCTGCGGCCGTGATACGTTCGCCGGATGACAACGATACGCATTCGCGCATGCGCCCTGCTCGTGCTGTTCCTGCTGCCCGTGCCGGCGTGGACGTCGCCGGACCGTACTCCCGGCACGAGCGCCGAAGTGCAGCAGACCTGGCAGTTGCTGGACTACGTGGCCACGGACTATGCCGGCGCGGTGCGCGAAGGCAACGTCGTCAGCCCGCCCGAATATGCCGAAATGCGCGAGTTCACGACCGCCATCGACGGGCACCTGGAAACGCTGCCTGCGTCGCAGGCGCTGCCGGACCTGCGCAGGCGGGCCGCCGCGCTGGTCGAGGCCGTGAAGGCGAAGGCACCGGCGCGCGACGTCGCCGCCAGGGCACATGCCCTGGCCCGGGATCTGCTGGCGGCCTATCCGGTTCCCGCCGCGCCGGACCGGGCGCCCGACCTGGCCCGGGGAGCGACGCTGTACCGGCAGCATTGCGCGATGTGCCACGGCGCGAATGGCGACGGCCGCGGCCCGGCGGGATCGCACCTGGACCCGCCGCCGATCGATTTCACCGATGTCGCGCGGGCCGACAGGCGCAGCCCGCTATCGCTCTACCAGGTGATCACCCTGGGCGTCGAAGGCACGGCCATGCGCGGCTACGCCGACCGGCTGCCGGTGCCCGAACGCTGGGACCTCGCCTATTACGTCGGCACCCTCGCCTACGCGGGCAAGGACCGGAACGGCGGCCGGCTGTGGCGCGGCAACGCCGCCCTGCGCGCGCATGTCGGCACCCTGGGCGAGTTGTCGCGCACGCGCGTCGCGCAATTGACGCCGCTTTTCGGCGCGGAAACCTCGCGCGCCGTCGTCGGCTGGCTGCGCGCCCATCCCGCCGCGATGCAGGAAGCACCGCGGGGCCTGGACCTGGCACGCGACCGGCTGGCGGCCAGCATCGACGCCTACCGCGGCGGGCGCACGCGCGATGCCGTGCAACTGGCCCTGTCCGCCTACCTGGATGGCGTGGAGCCGGTGGAGTCCCGGCTCGACGCGCGCGACGGCGCCCTGCGCAGCCGGATCGAAACAGCCATGGGCGCCTACCGCACCACCCTTTCGCGCGGCCGGCCAGTCACCGAGGCGGCCGCCATGGCCGAGCAGGCCGACCGCCTGCTGGCACGGGCGCAAATGCTGCTGGACAACGCGGCAGGCAGCCCGGCGGCCACCTTCCTCGGGGCCTTCGTCATCCTGATGCGCGAGGGCCTGGAAGCGTTGCTGGTCGTGGTCGCCCTGCTCGCCTTCGTGCGCCGTGCGGAACAGCCGGAAGCCGCCAGGCCGGTGCACGCCGGCTGGATCCTGGCACTGCTGGCCGGTTTCGCGACCTGGGGCCTGGCGCGCTACGCGATCACCATCAGCGGCGCCGGGCGCGAACTGACCGAAGGCCTGTCGTCGCTGTTCGCGGCCGCCGTCCTGCTCGGGGTCGGCCTGTGGATGCACCGCAAGAGCATCGGCGGGCGCTGGCAGGCCTACCTGAAACGCAGGATGGCCAGCGCGCTGGACCGGCGCTCGTTCTGGTTCCTGTTCGGGCTGAGCTTCCTTTCGGTGTACCGCGAGATCTTCGAAACCATCCTGTTCTACGTGGCGCTGTGGAACGACGGCCAGCAGTCCTGGCTGCTGGCCGGCATGGGCGCCGGCGCCGTGGCCCTGGGCGCGATCGCCCGGATTTTGCTGCGCACCAGCCGGCGCCTGCCGCTGGGGCAGTTCTTCAGGGCCAGTTCGGCGCTGATCGCCCTGCTGGCCGTGGTGCTGGCCGGCAAGGGCGTGGCCGCGTTGCAGGAGGCCGGCTGGGTGGAGGTATCGGTGCTGCCGGCGCCGCGCGTCGAATGGCTGGGAATCTACCCGACCTGGCAATCGCTGCTGGTGCAACTGCTGGTCGTGGCCGCGCTGGCCGCGGGGTTCGCCTTCAACGCCATGCGCGGGCGTCGCCGGGCGACGGCGGGCTGATGTCCGGACGCGACGGTCCGGCAGGTCCGGGAAAAGAAAACGCCCCGTGGAGCTGGCGCCACCACATCGAATCGGAGGGGGAGAGTCGATGCCGTGTCTTGCGCGCCGTCCACGAGGCGTGAGGTTCGCCGCCCAGGGGGAGGGGGATGGCGACGAACAGGGCATACTCTACGTAAGGCCTGATATAAACTCCAATATATTTTTCGTCACTCAGTCATAGCGGAAACGACTATGTTCGATTTGCGGCAACTGCGTTATTTCGTGGCCGTGGCGGAGGCCCTCAGTTTCACCCAGGCGGCGCGCAAGCTGCACATTTCGCAGCCTCCCCTGTCCCAGCAGATCCGCGCCCTGGAGGAGGATCTCGGCGCGCGGCTGCTGGACCGCAACAAGCGCCGCGTGGCGCTGACCGAGCCCGGCCGGCTGTTCCTGCACGAGGCACGCCGCATCCTGGAACAGGCCGAGGCGGCCCGCGTCACCGTGGCCGAGGCCGCCGAAGGCTGCAAGGGACGCCTGCGCCTGGCCTACCCGGCCTCGCTGTCGTTCCATGGCGCCCTGCCCCGGACCCTGCTGCGCTTCTCGGCCATCGCCCCCGACGTGCAACTGGAGCTCCGCGAAATGTACACCGAGGCGCAGTACGACGCCCTGGTTTCCGGCGACATCGACGTCGGGCTGGTCCGCGCCATGCCCAAGGAGCGCGGCACCGCCGTGCAGTTGCAGATCGACGTCATCGACCACGAGCGGCTGCTGCTGGCCATGCCCTGCGAACATCCGCTGGCCTCGCGCAAGCGCATCCACCTGCGCGACGTGGCCCGGGAGCCGTTCGTGACCCAGCCGCGCGGCTACAGCACCACCTTGTACGACACGCTGATGCAGATGGCGGCGCTGGACGGCTTCCACCCGGTGATCCGCCAGGAAGCGCAGCAACTGACCGGGCTGCTGGCGCTGGTATCCGCCGGCGTCGGCATGGCGCTGGTGCCGACCTCGCTGCGGGCGGTGCGGTTGCCCGAGGTGTGCATGATCGACCTGGCCGACAAGCAGGCCGACCTGCTGCTGGCCGTGGCCTGGCGCAAGGACGACGCGTCGCCGGTGCTGGCGCGCTTCCTGGAAGCGGTCAGGACGCGGGACCGCAGCCGATGAAACGCCGTGGGTCGTCGCCCTGCCCGCCTCAGCAGGTGTCGGCCGTGCGGGCCGCCGCCCGGGGCAGCTGCTCGGCCAGAAAATCCACCAGCGCGCGCACGCCGGGCAGCAGGCCGCGACGGCTCGGATAGACGAAGTGCATGGTGCCTTGCGGCCCGCTCCACGCCGGCAGCACCCGTTCCAGGCGCCCTTCCTCGATGGATTGCCTGCATACCGATTCGGGCAGCAGCGCCACGCCCGTGCCGCGCCATGCGGCTTCCATCAGCACGGCGAATTCGCCGCTCACCAGGCGCGGGTGGATGTCCACCTCGACGACCTCGCCGTCGTCATGGGTCAGGTCCCAGCGCTGGATGCCGTCGCGCTCGTTCATCGAAAGCAGCGGCAGCGCGGCCAGGTCGGCGGGAGACTCCGGGCGCGCATGCCGCTTCCACAAGCCGGGGTTGGCCACCAGGACCATGCTGGACTGGCCGAACTCGCGCAGGATCAGCGTGGCATCGGTATCGAGCTTGAAGCGCACGCGGATGGCGATGTCGTAGCCCTCGTCGATCAGGTCCACGCGGCGGTTGCTGGCCAGCAAGCGCACCTGCACCTGCGGATGGGCATCCAGGAAATCGGGCAGGATCGGCGCCAGGATCGAGCGCGACAACGACACCGGGCAACTGACGCGGACCACGCCATGCGGCTCGGCGCGCACGGCGTCCACGGCATCCTGCGCCGCCCGCGCCTCCTCCAGCACGGCGCGGCAGTGTTCGTAGAAACGTTCGCCGGTTTCGGTGACCACGAACTTGCGCGTGGTCCGCTGCAGCAGGCGCACGCCCAGGCGTTCCTCCAGTTGCGCCACGCGCTTGCTCAGGCGCGACTTGGGAATGTCCAGCGCCCGGCCCGCGGCGGAGAAGCCGCCGTGCTCGACCACGGCGGCGAAAAAGTACAGGTCGTTGAGATCCTGCAACGCACCGGTCATGGGCGGCATGACTGTTTCTCCTCGTGAACGATCATTCCGGATTTTGCCCGCTTATCAAGCCGGCGTCCAACCCTTAGCTTTGTCCGCAACGCACGTCCCGCCTTTCCCGAACCGCCGAGGAGACATCATGAAACTGCTTCACCTGGACGCCAGCGCCCTTGGCCCGCATTCCGTTTCCCGCCAGCTGTCCGCGGCCGTCGTCGACCGCTGGCTCAAGGACCACCCCGGCACCGAGGTCGATTACCACGACCTGGTCGCCGAGCCGATCCCGCACTGGCAGCCCGTCGCCGACGCGAGCCGCGACCCGGATTCCCTGGGCGAGCAGGTCCTGGCCGACTTCCTCGCCGCCGACGTCATCGTCATCGGCGCGCCGATGTACAACTTCTCCATTTCCAGCCAGCTCAAGGCCTGGATCGACCGCATCGCCGTCCCCGGCCGGGTTTTCCGCTACACCGAAAACGGCCCGGAAGGACTGGCCGGCGGCAAGCGCGTCATCATCGCTTCCTCGCGGGGCGGAATCTACAGCGAAGGTCCCGCATCGGCGGCCGACTTCCAGGAGCCCTACCTGCGCACCGTGCTGAACTTCTTCGGCATCACCGACATCCGCTTCGTGCGCGCCGAGGGCGTCGGCCTCGGTCCCGAACAGAAGGCCCGCGCCATCGAAGCGGCGCTGGACGACATCGGCCAGGTGACCGCGCTGGCCGCCTGACATGGCTGTCGCAGGGACGCGACTCGTGGCAAGCTGCACCTTCCTTCCGCAACCCGAGGTGTCGCCCCATGAACCTGCATATCGCCCTGGTGCCGCTGGTGTCGCTGATCGCCGGCATCCTGATATTGATCCGGCCCAAGCTGCTCAACTACATCGTGGCCATCTACCTGATCGTGGTTGGCGTGATCGGATTGCTGGGGCTGTAACCGGTAGGACAAGCAATGAAAAAGCCGCTGGAATCAGCGGCTTTTTTGTATCTGGCGGTGAGGGTGGGATTGTTCGGCCCGTCCTGGGCCTCACCCCTCCGCGCAAGCGCTACGGGGCCCGCCTTCGGCGGTCCAATTTTGTTCCTGACAAAATTGTCGAACCTTTGAGGCTTTGTCCACGCACCCTCACCGCCAGACACAAAAAACGCCCCTGTCGGGGCGCCTTTCGTATCTGGCGGTGAGGGTGGGATTCGAACCCACGGTGGGCGTCAACCCACGGCAGTTTTCAAGACTGCTGCCTTAAACCACTCGGCCACCTCACCTGCAACTGGAAATACATTGTCCGGTTTTGCCCGATCTCCATTTCGCGGGCAGGGCGGGCATTGCCCGCCATGGAAGGTTTGAACAATCGTGACGCTGTTTGGCGGACAGTGCCCGCCCTGCTCGACGGCGACTTGTCAGCTGCCGGATTGTAGCAGCAAGCCTTGAAGTCATCGCGCATAAGATGCGCCTATGCAGGTGACCTCTAGAAACCATCTTTCAC